>NZ_JBHVIV010000018.1:69844-107872 GCF_042799475.1 Kitasatospora sp. NPDC057692
TCGGCGGGGTCTCCCTGGGGGCGCCCGGGGGCGGCGGGCTCCGGCTGGGGGGGGGGGGGGGGGGGGGGGGGGGGGCCCCCCCGCGCCCCGCGCCGGGGAGGTGCCCCCGCGATCAGCAAGCGCGGGCGGCCCCGGACGCCCTTTGGGAAGTTTCCCTAACTATCCCTCTTGACGTGCCCGCGTCCGGCTCGCGATTCTGAACTCCGCGTCCCCGGTGGCCACCTGAGTTCGCACCGCGCCCCCTCCGCGTCCCCCCGCGCATCGGAGAATCGAGTAGACGTGCACCGACTCAAGAGCGCCCTCGCCACCGCCGCCCTGCTCCCCGCCGCCCTGGCCCTGCTGCCCGCCGCGAGCGCCACCGCCTCCAGCCCCGCCCCCACCACCGCCGCCGGTCCGGCCGTCCCCTTCGGCAGCCACACCTTCCCGTACGCCGCGGGCACGCTGCGGCCGAGCGGCGCCCAGTCGGCCGTCGACCAGCAGGTGATCGACAAGTACAACGCCTGGAAGGCCGCCTTCCTCAAGCAGAACTGCGGCAACGGCTGGTACGAGGTCCGCTCCCCGGACGCCGACCACCCGTACGTCGCCGAGGGCCAGGGCTACGGCCTGGTGATCACCGCCCTGATGGCCGGCGCCGACCCCAACGCGAGGACGGCCTTCGACGGCCTGCTGAAGTTCGTGCTCGCCCACCCCTCGGTCAACAACCCCGACCTGCTGGCCGCCGAGCAGGACTCCTCCTGCCGGAGCGTGAACGGCTCCGACTCGGCGACCGACGGGGACCTCGACGTCGCCTACGGGCTGCTGCTCGCCGACCGGCAGTGGGGCTCGGCCGGGACGTACGACTACAAGGGCCTCGCGGTCAAGCGCATCACCGCGATCAAGGCGAGCGAGATCAACCCGACCACCCATCTGACCCGGCTCGGCGACTGGTCCGGCTCCGGCGACCCGCTGTACTACGTCACCCGGTCCTCGGACTGGATGATCGACCACTTCCGCGCGTTCAGGTCCGCGACCGGCGACGCCGCCTGGGACACCGTCCGCACCGCCCACCAGAACCTGATCACCTCCCAGCAGGCCAGGTACGCCGCGGGCACCGGCCTGCTGGCCGACTTCGTGGTCAACACCGACAGCACGCCCAAGCCCGCCGCCGGCCAGGTCCTGGAGAGCCCCAACGACGGCGACTACGGCTGGAACGCCTGCCGCGACCCGTGGCGGATCGGCGCCGACGCCGTGACCAGCGGCGACGCCGCCTCGCTCGCCTCGGCGCGCAAGCTGAACTCCTGGATCCGCTCGAAGACCGGCGGCAACCCGGACCGCGTCGTCACCGGCTACCACCTCAACGGCTCGGCCTTCGACAGCGGCAGCGACATGGCGTTCACCGCGCCGTTCGTCGTCACGGCGACGACCGACCCCGGCTCCCAGGCCTGGCTCGACGCCCTCTGGAACAAGCTGGTCGCGACGCCGATCAACCCCTCGCTCTACTACGGGGGCAGCGTCCAGCTCCAGTCGATGATCGTGGCCTCCGGCAACTACTGGCGGCCGTGACCCCCTTGCGGGCGCGGGCGGGGCGGACGGCGCGTCAGCCGGTCCAGGAACCGCCCGAGGTCGCCGTCCGGGTCGTGCCCCCCGTCCCGGTGGCGCCTCCCGTCGCGCTCGTCCGCACGCCCGGGGCCGGGGCCGCCGTGCCACCGCCCGCGGCTCCGGCCGAGGTGCGCGGCGGCGCGGCCTGAGCCGCGGCGACCGCCGGGCCGTGCGACGCGGCGGTGGTCCGGCGGGCGGCCGCGGCCGACGCCGGGCGGTCGTCGCGGGCCGGTGCGACCCGCTCGATCCGCAGCACCAGGTTGCGGTCCCGGCGGTCGCCGTCGTGGTCGCGGTTGCGACTGTGCACGACCTGTGTCTGCACGCCCCGGACCTCCTGCCACCGGCCCTGTACGGCACGGACGTTGGGACGCCACTCGGCCTGGTCCCGGTGCTCCAGGTCGAGCTGCCAGCTCGCCGCCTCGACGACGTGGACGGCGCCGACCTCGCCGGGGACCTCCACCGGGGCGGCGCCCCGGACGGTCACCACCGCCCGCTGCGGATACCGCCCGTCCACCGCCGTCACCGTGATCCGGCTCGGCCCCTGGTACCAGGCCATCGCTGTCCTCCTCCTCCGTCCGGCGGGCCGACTGCCGACCGGCCTCAGCCGGTAGCACGGGCGGCGCACCCCGCGGGGTTCGACCGGCCCCCGCCCGTCAGGCGCGGCGCCGGGCCGCCGCCCTGCGCGCGACGAGGACCAGGCCCGCGCCGGCGGCCAGCACGGCGCCGCCGGCCAGGGCGAGCGGCGTGTTGTCCCCGCCGCCGGTCTGGGCCAGGGCGGGCTCGCCGGTCGTCCCGGGCGTGGGCGAGGCACTCGGCACGGCCGCGGGGGTGGTCGGCGCGGGCGGCGGGGTGGTCGGCGGGGGCGTGCTGCTCGGCGGGGTCGTCACCGGGGCGGTCGCGGTCGGCGCCGGGGTCGGCGGGACGGACCGCGTCCCGCTCGGCGTCGGGGTCGCGGTGGGGCTCGGGGTCGGGACCGCCGGAACGGACGGCGTACCGGTCGGGGTCGGGGTGGCGGACGGGCAGAGCGGCACGTCCGCGACCTTCCTGTCCACGTGGGTGTCGGCCAGGGTGTAGCGCCAGGTGTCGCCCTGGCCCGAGTAGCCGACGGTCACCTTGACGGTGGCGTTCGCCTCGATCCGCCCCCGGTGCACCTCGCTGCCGCCGACCAGGCTCAGGGTGTAGTCGCCGGCGGCCTTGTAGCGGTTCCCGAGGACGAGCTCGACGTGGCCGGCGTCCGTCCGGCAGCCGATCTCCAGCGAGGCGTCGCTCGGCTTCCAGGCGAAGGCGGTCCCGGTGCCCGCCAGGGCGAGGGCGGCGACCGCGCCCCCGGTGACCGCGGCCGTCCGGCGGATGTGCTTCATCTGTTTCTCTCCCAGGGAGTTCGTGGAGCGGGATCGCCGCGCACGCCCTCCCCCCGAGGAGGGACCGCCGCCCGCCGTGGCGGCGGCGGGCGGCGGTGGTTCGACGCGGCTCTCGCCCCCGAACACGGGCGGCGGGCCGGATCGGGTTCACCGCGCGCCGGAGCGCCCGCAGCAGTCCGAGGCCGCCGCGGCCCGCCCGGACCCGGCCGATCCGGCCGATCCGGCCAGCGCGCGGCGCAGCGCGGCCCCGTCCGGCACGCCGGAGACGGTGCCGTCGGCGTCCCGGTACAGGCGGCACGACAGGCTGGGCACGGCCCCCGGCGGGGCGAACGGGTCGGTGCCGTCGACCAGAACGGTCGGCGACCCGTACATGCCCCGGCCCAGCGCCTCGGCCTCGTCGCGCACCTCGACCAGCTCGACCTCCGCCTCCCGGCCGTCCAGGGCGGCCACGACCACCTCCACCGCCGGCCCGGCGTTGGGGCAGTCCGCCACCGTCAGCACCGTGATCCGCATCCGTCCGGCCCTCCAGATCGTCGCTCCCCCGGTGTCGACCGTAGCCCCTCGGCGGGTGACCCCAGGGCGTGGGGGCGCGGCGGAGCCGCCGGGGCGCCGCATAGTCGGAGTGCCGGTAGCACCTTCCGCCCATGAGATGAGCCGACCATGCGCCTGCCCCGTCGACCGGTCCCCGCGGTGGCCGTCCCGCTGCTCCTCCTCGCCGCGGGCTGCGGCGCCCCGCCCGGGTCGCCCCCGGTCGACGCCCCTCCCGCCACGGCCGCCACGACCGCCACCGCGTCCCCGGCCGGACCGCGCCCGTTCACCCTGCTCGCCACCGGCGACGTGCTGCCGCACGCCGAGATCATCCGGCAGGCCAACCGGGACGCCGGCGGCGAGGGCTACGACTTCGGCCCGATGTTCGCCGACGTCAAGCCCCTGATCAGCGCCGCCGACCTCGCCATCTGCCACATGGAGACCGTCTACGGCCCCGACGGCGGCCCGTTCACCGGCTACCCGACGTTCAAGTCGCCGCCCCAGGTCGCCCGTGCCCTCAAGGACGCCGGGTACACCTCCTGCGACACCGCCTCCAACCACACCCTCGACGACGGCCAGGCCGGCATCCGCCGCACGCTCGACGCCATGGACGCCGTGGGCCTCGCCCACACGGGCTCCGCCCGCGACGAGGCCGAGGCCGGCCGACCCGCGCTGCTCCGGGCCGGCGGCGCCACCGTCGCCCAGCTCGCCTACACCTACGGCACCAACGGCATCCCGCTGCCGGCGGACCGCCCCTGGGCGGTGAACCTGATCGACCGCGACCGGATCCTCGCCGACGCCCGCGCCGCCCGCGCCGCCGGTGCGGACCTCGTCGTGGTGAGCGTCCACTGGGGCACGGAGTGGCAGGACGCCCCGAACGACCAGCAGCTCACCCTGGCCCGCGAGCTGGCCGCCGGGCGGGCCGCCGGGAAGGCCGGGGACGGACCGGCCGTCGACCTGATCCTCGGCACCCACGCCCACATCCCGCAGGCGTACGAGAGGATCGGCGACACCTGGACCGTCTACGGCCTCGGCGACCAGCTCGCCGGCCGCATGATCAACTACTCCGACGCCGAGGACCCGCGCGGCAACTGGAGCTCGATCGCCCGCTTCACCTTCACCCCGCCGGGCACCCCGGGCGGGCGCTGGACCGTCGCCAAGGCCGAGTTCCTCCCCCAGATCACCGACCTCGGCCCGCCCGCCCGCGTCCTCGACCTGCGCCAGGCCGCCCGCAACGCCCCCGACCGCACCGACTACGCCAGGGCCCTGGACCACATCGGCACGGTGGTCCTCAGCCGGGGCGCCGCCGCGGCGGGGCTGGCCACGGCCCCGTAGCCGGCGGACGGCGGGGCGTGCGGGAATCGGTCAATGTGCGCGCTCCCCCACCGCGGTGGACGACGGGCCGTCAGGCTGGTGCGAGGGCCGTTCCTTCGAGGCCCTCGAAAGGGGACCAGGCATGGCGACATGGACGGGCGTGGCGAGGCTCTCGGTCGAACTCGACGGCGGTGACGAGCGGGGCACCGTGTACGCGAACGGGCGGAACCGGATCGGCGTGACGATCTCGGTCGAGCCGACCGACGAGAACGGGAACGCCGTGGAGCTCGATCCGCGGCACCTGCTCTCCCGCCTCCGGCTGATCGACTACACCGAGGGCCAGGAGTGGTTCCGCCCGCAGATCGTCGCCTACGACCAGTACGGCAACACGGGCACCTTCTGGGTGGACGGCTCGGACATCACCGGCGGCCTCAACCTCTACGACCACCCGCTGTAACCGGCCGGCCCGGTGCGGGCGGGCGGCGGCACGGCGGCGGGCGGATGATGGAGGGAGGGCGGGCCCGCCCGCGGGCGGGCGCCGGGATCGGAGGCGGACCGTGGCGGCCGACCGGATCATCGCCGGCTTCGACGGTTCGGAGCCCGGCCGGGCCGCCGCGCACTGGGCCGCGCGCGAGGCCGTCCGGCAGGGGCTGGCGCTCGAAGTGCTGCTGGCCGGGTCGCGGGAGCCGGACCGGACGCCCACGGCCGAGGCGAACGCCCTGCGGGTCCTCTTCCCGGGTCTGGACGTGCGGGTCGCCCGGGCGCCGGACGACCCGGTCGCCGCGCTGGCGGCGGCCTCGGAGCGGGCCGTGCTGCTGGTCCTCGGCTCCCGCGGCCTCGGCTCGCTGCGGGGCTTCCTGACCGGCTCGGTGAGTCAGCGGGTCCTCGGCGCGGCACACTGCCCGGTGGTGCTGGTGCGGGCCGCCGCGGGCGGCGACGCCCGGGCCGAGGGACCGCGCGGCGTGACCGCGGGCGTGGACCTCGCCCATCCCTGCGACCCGGTGCTCGACCTCGCCTTCCGGACCGCCGCCCGGCGCGGGGACCCGCTCACCGTGGTGCACGCCTGGGGGCCGCCGGCCGGCAACGAGTACCTGCACTTCGGCGCCGTCGGCGGCCTGGAGCACCAGCTGGCCGCCGACGCCCGGCGGGCGCTCGACACGGCGCTCGCCCCCTGGCTCGAACGCCACCCGGAGCTCCCGGTCTCCACCGAGGTGCTGATGGGCCACGCCGGGATCACGCTGGTCGACGCGGCCGCCGGGACCGGCCTGCTGGTCATCGGGGCCCGGCGCCACCACCGGCCGATGGGCGCCCACCTGGGCCCGGTCGCCCACGCGGTCATCCACCACGCCACCTGCCCGCTCGCCGTCGTGCCCCTGCACTGACCCCGTTCGCCCCCGGCCCCGCCCGCCGTCGCACGACCGTGGCCGGGGCCGGGGGCGAACGGCGGCCGGGGGCCGGTGGCGGCCGCCTCCCCCTGTTCGCGGGCCGCAGTTGGACGTAGCGTCAGCAATCCCTGCACCGCTCCTTCCCTGGAGACACCGTGAATCCCAGCAGTCCCGTCCGTGTTCCGCGGTTACACCGCCGCCTCCTCGTGGCCGCCGTCGCGGCGGCCTCGCTCCTGACCGGGCCGGCGGCCGGCGCCGCCCCCGCCGCAACCGCCGCACCACCCGCACCCGCCGAAGTCCCCGCCCCCGCCGGGCCGGTGCTGACCGGTGCCGGGCTCGCCGCCTCCTGGACCGGCCCGCTGAGCACCCGGGGCCGCTACGTCGTCGACGCCAGGGGCGACCGGTTCAAGCTGAAGGCCGGCAACTGGGCCGGCGCCCAGGGCACCTGGGAGGGCAGCGGCTCGACCACGGACCCGGCCAACAACCAGGCCCGCCAGGTGTCGTACAACATCCCGCTCGGCCTGGACCGGGTCCCGATCGACCGCATCCTGGCGGACCTCCACGGCCTCGGCCTGAACAGCGTCCGCCTCCCGTTCGCCAACGCGATGATCCACGACACCGCCCCGGTGCCGGACGCCGCCGTCACCGCCAACCCGCAGCTCCGGGACAGGACACCGCTCCAGGTGTTCGACGCCGTCGTCGCCGCGCTGACCGCCGACGGCTTCGCGGTGATCCTCAACAACCACACCACCGGCTACCGGTTCTGCTGCGGCCTGGACGGCAACGAGCGGTGGAACAGCGGCCAGACGACCCAGCAGTGGGTGGACGACTGGCTGTTCCTGGTGAACCGCTACAAGGCGGACAAGCGGGTAGTCGGGGCCGATCTGCGCAACGAGATCCGCCGGGACGTCTGGGACGACCCCAACTGGGGAACGGGCGACGGCCACGACGCGCACGCCGCCTTCGAGGAGGCCGGCAACCGGATCCTCCAGGCCGACCCGGACCTGCTGGTCGTCATGGAGGGCATCAACTGGTACGGCATCCCGGCCGCCGGGTTCTCCCACGGCCGGCCGATGCTCACCCCGGTCGCCACCCTCTCCAACACGCTCGTCCGGTCCGACAAGCTGGTCTACGCCGCGCACTTCTACGCCTACACCGGCCCGGCCAACACCGGCGCGGGCAGCGGCCCCGGCTCCACCAGCGATCCCCGCTACGAGGACTTCACCCCCGAGCAGCTCGCCCGGGTGGTCGACCAGCAGGCCCTGTTCGTCACCGGGGCCGGCCAGCACTTCACCGCGCCGGTGTGGATCAGCGAGTTCGGCGCCGCCGGACGCGGGTCCGCCAACGCCAAGGAGCAGGCCTGGTTCGACCGGTTCACCGACCTGCTGGTCGCCAACGACACCGACTTCGCCGTCTGGCCGCTGATCGGCTGGCAGAGCGGCGGCGTCCCGAACGACTCCTGGGCGCTGCTCTCCTACGACGCCGACGGGCGGCGGCTCGGCCTGACCGACCCGGGCGACTGGCGCGCCGCCGCCTGGAGCAGGCTGATCGACGCGCCCTCGTACCGCGGGCCGGTGGCGGTTGCGAGCCGCTGGAACATGCTCGACCTCGACCACGGCGACCGGAACGTGTCCACCCGGATGCTGGCCCTGCCCGACTGGAGCAGCGGCAACCGCAAGGGCAACTGCCCCGACGGCCAGCGCCTGGTCGGCCTCGGCCGCGGCGACGGCCGGGGCCTGTGCACCGACGCCGGCCGCCCCGCCACCGGCGGCGGCGCCTGGGTGACCGTCACCGACCAGCGCTACGTCACCGGGGGCGACTGGGCCTCCGGCTACGACAAGCTCCAGTGCCCCGACCAGACCTTCGCCGTCGGCTACAGCGTCCGCAACAACGCCATGGCCGCGCTGCTCTGCGCGCCGTCCGCCGCTCCGCTGCCGACCACCGGCCGCACCGTGTGGTTCGACCGCGGCGACAACCGCCCGGCCACCGGCGGCGCCACCCCCGGCGACTGGGCGCCGGGGTACTACAAGGGGCAGTGTGCCGACGGCGAGTACCTCGCGGGGGTCGCCGACACCTGGAAATGGCTCCACTACGGCGTTCCGGACGCCCTGCTCTGCCGCCCGCTGAGCTGAAACCGGAGCGGACGGAAAAGGCCGGGGGAATCATCAGGGAATTCCCCCGACCATTCCCGATGATGTCGCCGATTTCACCGGAAGGCCCGCCCGGCCGAACATATCCGAAGGCGATGGACACCCGATATACACGGCGTACACGCAGCTCGGAGCGGATGACTCCACGCCATTTCGCGGAATGATTTCAGTCGTCCGGCCATTCCCCCGGCGCCCCGGACGGTCGCGGACCGCACGATGGGGGCGCGGGAATTCCCCGCGTCCCCGTCCCGACTGGAGCAGATCGCCATGCGTTCTTCCGTTCGTACCAGGTTCACCCGTCTCCTGGCCGTCCCCGCCGTCGCTGCGGCGGGCGTGCTCCTCGCCACCGCGCCCGCCCACGCCAACCCCATCTCGATCTCCGGCACCGGCGCCACCGTCGCGGACGCCGGCCGGACGCTGAACGTCTCCGTGACCTACCAGTGCAGCCCGGCCTCCGACACGGCCACCATCACCGTGAAGGGCACCCAGTCCGCGGTGTCGGGCCGGGGCACGATCAAGGTCCCCTGCTCCGGCACGACGAGGACCGCGACCGTCCCGGTGAGCACCGCCTCGGCCGACCAGGCCTGGGCCAGGGACGCCGTGGACCTCTCGCTCTACATCGTCGACGAGCACCTCATCCGCACCACCACCACGACCCGGATCGTCGCCAAGTGACCGTCCGGCGCTGAGCCCGGTCGACCGGAGGGCGCCCCGGTGTGCGGCTGACCGCGCACCGGGGCGCCCCCGGTGCCGACCGGCGTCAGAACGGGCGGCCGTCGAGGATGCGGGACCAGGAGGACCGCCCCGCACCCGACACCGCACAGAGGGACCGCCCGACGTGAGCAACGACGACCGCCCGCCCCCGCAGGCTCCGGCCGCCGCCGCCGCCGCGGCCGCGGCGCGGGCGAGGGAGGAGGTGCGCCGGATGTCGTGGCCGCGGTCCTGGGGCTGCTCTCCGTCGTCCCGGTGCACCTCTCCCAACGGCTCTCCGCCGGCTCCCCCGCCGACCGGTAGGACGGCCGGCGGGGGCCGGAGCCCCGGCGCCCCGGCCGGGGAAGAGGAGCACCGCTCCCCGAGATCCGCCGGGCCGTCACCGGGACGGTCAGGCGAGGGCCTTCTCCAGGGCCGCCAGGTAGTTGCGCATCAGGTGGTCGCGAACGCCCTCGCCGTCCGGGGAGAAGGCGGCGGCGCCCAGGCCCTTGGCACGGTCGGCCAGACCGGCGACCAGCCCGGTCCGCTCCCGGACGCGGCCCGCCGAGTCGATCTGGTGCAGCGTCTCCACATGGGTGAACGCGGGCTCCGGGGGCAGCTGGGGCACGATGTCGTTGTCGTGGACGAAGCGGTGGGTGCGGCCCTGGAGCCCCTTGTTGTAGGCGGCGGCGAGCAGGCGGTCGCAGGTGCGCGGCTGGCCGAAGGTGTAGACGCCGTCGGCCTGGAGCCGGGGGTCCTCCAGACTCAGCCGGGCGGCGCTCAGCATGGCGAGGGCCCCGCCCAGGCTGTGCCCGGTGAACCACACGCTCTGCCCGTCGGTGCGCAGGTCGTCGACGGCCTTGGCGACGTCCGGGAAGACGGATTCGAGGGCTTCGGCGAATCCGTAGTGGACGTAGCCGGTGCGGGCGGGTCCGGGCCAGGGCGGGGTGGTGCCGTCGGTGAGCCAGTCGCGGATCTGCGCGGGCTCGGTGCCGCGGAAGGCGGTGACGATCATCCGGTCGCCGGCCATGGTGTAGGCCTGGGTGTCCTGGAGCGGGAACGGCGGGGTGAAGCGGGTGCGGTGGTGGCGCACGGTCTCGAAGCCCCACTCGCGGGCCTGCGCCTCGATCGTGGCCTCGTCCTTGTAGGCGAGGTCGGCGGCCCTGGCCAGGTTGTAGGCCAGCGGGAGGCCGAAGCCGGTCGCACTCTGGTCGAAGGTGGCGGGTACGGCCATGGGGGCACACTCCTGTCGGATCGGCGGACGGTCGGCGCAGGCCGCGGCGGCCCCCTCCCGCGCCCGTCCCGGGACTGCGGTCCGCGACGCTCCGGTGACCAGCAGCGACGCTACCCCGCCCACCGTTCGTGGGCGACCGGACGGCGCGGGGCCCCGGCGGACGACCTCCCGTCCGCCGGGGCCCCGCCGTACGCGGGGAGCTAACAGATCCTCGGCAGCTGTTCCCCCATCGGCAGGTCGACCACCCGGGTGCCGCCGAACGCCGTCCGGGCGACGACCGTGCCGGGGTGCTCGGCCACGCACGCGCCGATCACCGCCGCGCCCGCGCCCAGCGGGTGCGCCAGCATGGCGGCGAGCACCGCGTCCGCCCGGCCGCGCGGCACGAAGGCCACCAGCTTGCCCTCGTTGGCGACGTACATCGGGTCGAGGCCCAGCACGGCGCAGGCGTTGGCCACCTCGGGCGGCACCGGCAGGGAGCGCTCGTTCACCACCACCCCGACGCCGGCCGCCGCCGCGATCTCGTTGAGCGCCGCGCCCAGCCCGCCCCGGGTGGGGTCGCGCAGCACGTGCAGGTCGGGGGCGACGGCGAGCATCGCCTCGACCAGCCCGCCGAGCGCGGCGCAGTCGCTCTCGATCGCGACCCCGAACTCCAGGCCCTCGCGGACGCTCATGATCGCGACGCCGTGCAGCCCGAGGTCCCCGCTGACGATCACCACGTCGCCGGGCGCCGCCCGCTGCGGGCGGATGTCCACGCCCGCCGGGACGAGCCCGATGCCCGCGGTGTTCAGGTAGACGCCGTCACCCCGGCCGGACTCGACCACCTTGGTGTCGCCCGTGACGACCTCCACCCCGGCCGCCCGGGCGGCGGCGCCGAGGGCCTTCGCCACCCGGTCCACCACGGCCATCTCCACCCCCTCCTCCAGGATGAAGCCGACGGAGAGGTAGGCCGGCCGCGCCCCGCTCATCGCGAGGTCGTTGACCGTCCCGTTGACGGCGAGGTCGCCGATGCAGCCGCCGGGGAAGAACAGCGGCCGGACGACGTAGGAGTCGGTGGAGAACGCGAGCCTGGCGCCGCCGAGTTCGAGCACGGCGGAGTCCGCGAGGCCGGCCAGCGCCCGGCCGCCGTAGGCGGGGGCGAACAGGCCCGCCACCAGTTCGGCGGACAGCGCCCCGCCGCCGCCGTGCCCCATCACCACCCGGGGGTGGTCCCGCAGCGGCAGCGGGCAGCTCCACCCGGAGAGGCCGGGCGCGGCGGACGGCCCGGCGAGGGCCCCGGTCAGGGTCTCGGTGTCAGCCAACGGGGCTCGCCTCCCGGGATGCGCCCGGCGCGCCGAGCCGCCGGTAGAGGTAGTACGCGGCACACGCCCCCTCGCTGGACACCATGGTGGCGCCGAGCGGGGTGCGCGGGGTGCAGACGGTGCCGAAGGCCTCGCACCGGTCCGGCTTGAGCAGCCCCTGCAGCACCTCGCCGCTGCGGCACTGCGCGGGCTCGCGGGTGGTGATCCCCGTGACGTCGAAGCGGTACTCGGCGTCGTGGTCGCGGTAGCGCGGCGAGAGCCGCCAGCCGCTGTCCGGGATGACGCCGATCCCCCGCCAGGCCCGGTCGGCCACCTCGAAGACGTCCGCCAGCATGGCCCGCGCCGCCGGGTTCCCCTCCGGGCGGACGGCCCGCGGGTAGGCGTTCTCCACGGTGTGCTCGCCGCGCTCCAACTGCCGTACGGTGCGCCGGATCCCCTCCAGGATGTCGAGCGGCTCGAAGCCGGTGACCACGATCGGCACCCGGTGGCGCTCGGCCAGCGCCGGGTACTCGTCGACGCCCATCACGCTGCACACGTGCCCGGCGGCCAGGAAGGCCTGGACCCGGCACTCCGGCGCGCTCATGATGGCCTCGACCGCCGGGGGCACCCGCACGTGCGAGACCAGCATGCTGAAGTTGCGCACCCCCTGCTTCCTCGCCAGATGGACGGCCATGGCGTTCGGCGGGGCCGTCGTCTCGAAGCCGATCCCGAAGAACACCACCTCGCGGTCCGGGTTCTCCCTGGCGATCCGCAGCGCGTCCAGCGGCGAGTAGACCACCCGCACGTCCCCGCCCTCGCCGCGGACGCGGAACAGGTCGCGGTCGGTGCCCGGCACCCGCAGCATGTCTCCGAACGAGCAGAAGACCACCCCGGGCCGGGCCGCGATCGCCAGCGCCCGGTCGATCACCTCCAGCGGGGTCACGCACACCGGGCAGCCCGGACCATGGATCAACTCAACGCCCTCGGGCAGCAGTTGGTCGATCCCGTGCCGGATGATGCTGTGCGTCTGCCCGCCGCACACCTCCATCAGCGCCCACGGCCTGGTCACCGCCGCCCGGATGTCGGCGAGCAGCCCGCCCGCCAGCTCCGGGTCCTGGAACTCCTCCAGGTACCTCAATTCCGCTCCTCCGTTCCGGCCGGCCCGGCCGCCGCCTCCCACGGGTCGCCGAACTCCTCCTGCAACAGGCCGAGTTCGGCGAACATGTCGAGGGTCCGCCGGGCCGACTCCTCGTCCAACCGCTGCAGCGCGAACCCCACGTGCACGATGGCGTACTCGCCGACCTCCAGATCGGGGAGGTACTCCAGGCAGACGTCCTTGACCACGCCGCCGAAGTCGACGACCGCCATCCGCGTGCCGTCGCGCTCCGCGATCTCCATCACCCTGCCGGGCACCGCCAGGCACATGCGCTCTCTCCTCTCAACTCGCGACTCCCGACTCCCGACCGGCACCCGGACCCTCGCCCCGGCCGCCGCCGCCAACGCCACCGCCACCGCCGCCGGTCCGGGCGGCCACCATCAGCTGGCCGAGCGCCAGTCCGCCGTCATTGGGGGGAACCCGGCGGTGCCGCAGCACGGTGAAGCCGTCGGCCCGCAGGCCCCGCCCGCAGTCGGCGGAGAGCAGCGCGTTGGCGAACACCCCGCCGGTCAGCGCGACCGTCTCCAGTCCGCACTCCTCCCGGGCGGCCCGGCACAGCGCGCCGACCAGGCCGGCCACCGCGGCGTGGAAGCGGGCGGCGACCAGCCCGGCCGGCGCCCCGGCGCCGAGGTCCGCGACCGCCGCCGCCAGCACCGGCCCGGGGTCGCCGACCAGCACGCCGTCCTCCCGGCGGAGCCCGAAGGTGTACCCCTCGGCCGGACCGTGCGCCAGCGCCGCCGCCTCCAGCTCGACCGCCGCCTGCGCCTCGTACCCGGCCAGCGGGCAGACCCCGGCGAGCGCCGACACCGCGTCGAACAGCCGCCCCATGCTGGAGGTCGGCAGACAGTTCAGTGAACGCTCCAACTGGAGCCGAAGCACCGCCAGTTCGCCCTCCGGGCAGTCCCGGACGGCGGGCAGCTCCGCCGTCCACGGCAGGCCCGCCGCCCACAGGTGCGCGAGCGCCATCCGGTACGGGCGGCGCACCGCCGCGTCGCCGCCCGGCAGCGGCACGTACGCCAGCCGGCCGAACCTCCGGAAGCCGTCGTAGTCGGCGAGCAGCACCTCGCCGCCCCACACCGCGCCGTCGTCGCCGTAGCCGGTGCCGTCGAAGGCGACGCCGATGACCGGGCGGCGCCCGTCCAGCCCGTGCTCGGCCATCGCCGAGGCGATGTGCGCGTGGTGGTGCTGGACCGTCCGCGGCTCCGCCGCCGGGAGGGTGTGCCGGGCGTGCCGGGCGGACCGGTAGCCGGGGTGGCGGTCCACCACCAGCACCTGCGGCCGGACCCCGGTGACGGCCCCCAGCTGGGCCGCCGCGCGGTCGAAGGCGCCCAGCGTGGCGAGGTCGTCCATGTCCCCGATGTGGCCGGACAGCCAGGCGTAGCCGTCCTCCGCCAGCGCGAGGACGTTCTTGAGGTCGCCGCCGGCGGCCAGCGCGGGCCGCACCGGGACGGGGAGCGGCAGCGGCAGCGGCACGTAGCCGCGCGAGCGGCGCAGCGGCAGCTGCTCGCCGTCCACCACCCGCACCACCGAGTCCTCGCAGGGGACGTGGATCGCCCGGTCGTGGGTCAGCCAGCCGTCGACCAGCGGGGCGAGCCGGGTGAGGGCCTCCCGGTCGTCCGTCACGATCGGCTCGCCGGACAGGTTGGCGCTGGTCATCACCAGCAGTCCGGGGCCGGGCGGGGCCAGCAGCAGGTGGTGCAGCGGGGTGTACGGCAGCATGACGCCGAGGTCGGGGCTGCCGGGCGCCACCGCGTCCAGCGCCGCCGACGCCGACGCCGGGCCCGAACGGCGCAGCAGCACGATCGGCCGGGCGGGGCCGGTGAGCAGTTCCTCCTCGACCGGGCCCGGCCGGACGAGGGCGGCGAGCTCCGCGAGGTCCCGGGCCATCAGGGCGAAGGGCTTGGCGCCGCGCCGCTTGCGCCGGCGCAGCCGGGTGACGCTCTCCGTGTTCCGCGCGTCGCAGGCCAGGTGGTAGCCGCCGAGGCCCTTGACGGCGAGGACCGCCCCCTCGCGCAGCAGCCGGCGGGCGCCGTCCAGGGCGGCCTCGCGCTCGACGGCCGGCCGGCCGGGGACGGTGAGGGCGAGCCGGGGCCCGCAGGCGTGGCAGCAGACCGGCTGGGTGTGGAAGCGCCGGTCGGCGGGGTCGGTGTACTCCCGGGTGCAGTCCGGGCAGAGCGGGAAGCCGGCCATGGTGGTGTTGGCCCGGTCGTAGGGCAGGCCGGTGACGATGGTGTGGCGCGGTCCGCAGTTGGTGCAGCTGATGAACGGGTGCCGGTGGCGGCGGTCGGCCGGGTCGGCGAGTTCGGCGAGGCAGTCGGCGCAGGTCGCGGTGTCCGGCGGGACGAGGGTGCGGCGCGGTCCGCCGCCGCGCGACGGGGTGATGGCGAAGCCGCGGGCGCCGGTGGGCGGCAGCGGTGCGTGGTCCACGGCGGCGACCAGGGCGAGCGGCGGCGCGTCGCCGGCGATGCGGAGGCAGAACGCCTCGACCGCCTCCCGCCGTCCCTCGACCTCGGCCAGCACGCCCTCGCCGGTGTTGGTGACGGTCCCCGCGAGCCCCAGCTCGGTGGCGAGCGCGAAGACGAAGGGCCGGAAGCCGACGCCCTGGACGACCCCGCTCACGGCCACCCGGCGCCGTACCGGGCCGGCCGGTACCGGCCCTGCCGTCACGACGGCTCCGCGGCCGCGTCCGCGTGCGGGTGGCTGTGCCCGTGGGTGTGCCCGTGCTCGTGGCCGTGCTCGTGCCCGTGCCCGTGCCGAGGCGCCGCCGCCATCACCGGGCGGTGGACCCGGCCGCCGTCCAGCACCGCGAGGGCCCGGTCCAGCAGCGCCCCCACCCCCTGCCCGGTCCGGGCCGAGGTGAAGACCACCTCCACCCCCGGGTTGACCCGCGCGACGGCGGCCAGGAACGCGGCCTCGTCGAACTCCACCGCCGCCGCCAGGTCGGCCTTGGTCACCAGCACCAGGTTGGCGAGCCCGAACGCCGTCGGGTACTTGAGCGGCTTGTCCTCCCCCTCGGTGACCGAGGCGAGCGCCACCCGCAGCGACTCGCCGAGGTCGTAGGAGGCGGGGCAGACCAGATTGCCGACGTTCTCCACGAACAGCAGCCTGGTCCCCTCCGGGAGCCAGCCGGCCAGCTGCCCGGTGAGCATCCCGGTCTCCAGGTGGCACAGCCCGTCGGTGTGCACCTGCTTCACCGGCACGCCCGAACGGGCCAGCCGCACCGCGTCGTTCTCCGTCGCGAGGTCGGCGGTGAGCGCCGCGACGGCGATCCCCCGTTCCCGGGCCAGTCCGAGTTCGGCCTCCAGCAGCGCCGTCTTCCCGCTGCCCGGGCTGGAGAGCAGGTTCACCACCGCGGTGCCCCGTGCGAGCAGCCGGGCGCGCAACTCGCGCGCGCCGTCGTCGTTCCGGGCGAGGACCGCCTGCCGGAGTTCCACCGAGCGGCACATGGGCTTCAGCCTTCCTGTCCGGCGCCGGCGCCCGGCGGGCGGCCGGCCCACTCGACGCCGAGGATCTGCAGTTCGCGGCCCGCCAGCAGTTCGACCCGGCTGCCGTCGCAGTGCGGGCAGCCGAGGTCGGGCGGCATGCCGACGGCCCACTCGGCCGCGCACGGCAGGCACCTGGCCCGGGCCGGCACCGCCTCGGTCTCCAGTACGGCGCCCTCCACCAGCGTTCCGGCGCAGGCCAGTTCGAAGCAGAAGTCGAGGGCCGCGGGCACCACCCCGGCCAGTTCGCCGATCTGGAGCCGCACCCGCGCGACCGCGTCCGCCCCGTGCTCGCGCGCCGCGGCGTCCACCTGCTCGACGACGGCCGTCGCGATCGACATCTCGTGCATGGGCCCCGTTCCCGGCTGGGAGGCAACAGACCCCATTACAGGCCGCGGCGGCGGCCGCGGCCCGAAGCCGCGCCGCCGCCGCGGCCGGGACTACGCCGGACGCACCAACGCCGCCCTCACATCCGGCGGATGCGCAGATAGCGCTTCAGATCGTCCAGGTTCTGCACGACCAGCGCCACGACGACGCCCAGCACGGCCGCGCACAGCAGCTTCCTCATGACGGTGAGACCTCTCTCTTGGCCAGCTCCCGCGCACCGACGGTCCGCAGGACCATCCGGACCGCCTCCTCGACGGCGGCGGCCACCGGTGCGCTCAGTCCGATCCCCTCCTCCAGCGACTCCGGCTCGCACCCCACCACGAGGACCCGGCCGGGCGGGGTGCCGCCCGTTCCGGCGGCCAGCGTGCCGAGCAGCGCGAGCACGGCGTCCGGGCCCATCCGGTGCCCGTCCAGCACGGGCGCCTCCAGCGGCCCGGCGTCCGCCTCGATGAGGTAGAGCGTGCCCGGCTCGCCGCCGCGGGCGGTGGCGTCGACCAGCACCAGCATCCGGTAGCCGTCGAGGAGCCGGTACGCCAGGTGGACCCCGCGCACGCCGACGTCGAGCAGTTCCACGTCGGCCGGCAGGGCGTGCTCGCGCAGCCGCCGCACGGTCTCCACCCCGAAGCCGTCGTCGCCGAGGAAGATGTTGCCCACCCCGGCGACCAGCACCTTTCCCTCCGTCACGGCGCCTCCAACGGGGTGACCTCGTCGGGCTGGAAGTACCGGAAGCGGCCCTGGGCGCGCCACAGGTCGGCCCCCGGGTCGTCCTCCAGCGTGACCGCCAGGTGCACCGAGCCGTCGACGTCGTGCAGCACGGCCTCCACCACGGCGGTCCGGCCGTCCAGGAAGAGGTCCTGGGCGTCGGTGCGCCGCCGGCCCGGCCGCAGCAGGACCCGGCTGCCGGCGCCGACCTCGCGGCCGTCGACCAGCACCCGGTCGTGGTCCGGGTCCACCCCGGGGTCGTCGCCCGGGTCCCACCAGGGCTGTCCGGGGGCGTCGCCGGTGATCTCGCGCAGGCCCCGGACGGCGCCGTGCAGGCGCTCCAGCACCTCCGGGGGCATCGAGTCGGCGAGGTCGATCACCGCGCCGGCCCGCTCGTCGGTGCCCCGGGCCTCGCGCTTCTCGCGGTCCGTCAGGGCGGCGGTCCGCAGGGCGAGGATCTCGTCGATCTCGGTGGCGTCGTAGAGCGCGCCGGGGCTCTCCGGGGCGATGCTCGGGTGGTCCTCCAGGATGATCGGCGAGGAGAGCACCACCTGGGCCCGGCCGGGCGGCCCGGCCAGCACCGGCCAGGTGTGCTCGTTGCGGCACTGCGCGGCGGCGGCCCTGGCCCACTCCGGCGGGTCGGTCGGCGACAGGAAGGTGCCGCGGTCGAGCCCCAGCAGCAGGTGCGCCGAGACCAGTGAGCGCGCCAGCGCCGCGTCCCGGCCGTCGTCCCGCCGCGGCGCCCAGTCGGTGGTGTTCTCCACCACGGCGGTCAGCACCCGCACCGCGAACGGTCCCGGGAGCTCCCTGGCGGTCAGCCGCAGCAGGCCGTCGGTCCGCTCCCAGCGGCGCAGCAGCCGGCCGACGGTGACGCCGTCCGCGCGCAGCCGTTCCACCTCCCGGCCGGCCGGGAGGTGGAACGGTCGCACCACTTCGCCGTCCAACTCATCGATGGACACGACGAGTTCGACGCGCTGCTCGATCCCCTCGTCCCAGGGCACCAGGACCCGGTCGGCGAGCTCCAGTTCCTCGGTCTCCTCGTAGCCGCCGCCGGGCAGGGCCCGCTCGACGGTGCGCCGCCGGGGTCGCAGGAAGCGCAGTTCGACGGCCAGCCGGTCGCCGGGGCGCGGTTCGACGAGGCACTCGGTGCGCTGGTGGAAGTGTTCGCCGAGGTCCGCGCCGTAGCCGGGCGGGACGAGCACGCCGAACTGCCAGCGCAGCCGGTTCTTGGCCGCGGAGGCCCGGTAGGGGTAGAGCACGTAGCCCTCGAACAGGACGGCGTCGGCGATCTTCCGGGCGTGCGCGAAGTCGGCCTCGACCTCGTCGGCGAAGGCGCCGTCGGGGTCGGCGGGGGTGGCGGGGGCGGTCACCGGGCCGCCTCCCCGACCTCGGCGCCGGCCAGCAGCTCGCGCACGGTCGCCTCCCAGGACGGCAGGGCGCGGCGCGAGCGGTAGGCGAGCAGCGCGTTCATCAGGTCCTCCGGCAGCCGCAGCCAGCCGCAGCCCGGGAAGTGCCGGTCGATCGCCTCGCGCCACACCCGGGCGGGCATCCGGACGGCGGCCTCCCGGTCCCAGGGGACCGGGGAGACCTGGAAGCCGCCGGGGCCGGCGAAGGCGGTGCCGGAGAACAGCAGCAGCAGCGGGACGTCGCCGTCCTCCAGCGCCCTGAGGTAGCGGGCGGCGGCGACCTCCTGGTCGTAGGTCACGGGGACGGGCAGGTCGAGTTCGGTCTCGCCGGTGAAGCCGGGGACCATCAGCGGCACCTGGGCCAGCTCGACCGGGTTCAGGGTGGTTCCCCAGCGGGCGCGTTCGCCGAACAGGTCGGTGAGCCGCCCGGCCTCCGCCTCGGTGTAGCCGCGCCGGGCGGGCTCGATGCGCAGCTGGCAGCGGAGCGCCAGGGCGTGCACCCGGGTCGCGGCGGGCGCGGTGATCCGCAGCCGGAAGAGCAGGGTGGGCCCGGCGGCGTGCTCGGCCGCCCGGACGGCGGTGCAGGAGAAGGCGAGCGGGGTCACCGGGGTCCGTCCTCTCGCAGCGGCCGGGCCCGTTCGGCGAGCCGGGCGAGGAAGGCGTCGAGTTCGGCCCGGGCCTCGGCCCCGCCGTCGAACCCCTTCCAGCAGCGCCGCAGCCGGCCGACCAGTTCGTAGCAGGCGTCGATCGGCACCAGCAGGCAGTGGATCCCGGCGTCGGTGCGGCGCAGCAGCAGCGCCTCCACGTCGGGTTCCAGCATCGCGGCGAGCCGGCTGCCGGCGAGGGCGGCCTGCCAGGCGGCCTCGTCGGGTTCGCTCTCGGTGGCACCGCCCGGGCCGGGGTAGAGCAGCACCAGCCGGTCCTGCCGGGCGTTGTGGAACAGGAACGCGGTGCCGACCGGGATGCCGAGGGCCGCCCAGGCCGGTTCGCCGATCCGGTGGCCGGGGTCGGTGAGGTGGCGGTCGGGGACGTGGCGGTAGCGGCCGCCGGCCGCGCCGGGCTGCTGGAACAGCAGCGCGCAGGCGGTGCAGACGCAGGTGAGGGTCTGCTCCTCGGTGTCGACCAGGTGCCGGTGCGCCGGGGGGACGCCCTGGCCGCAGAAGGCGCAGCGCTCCGGCTGGGGCGGTGCGGGCTCGCGCAGCCGGTGCAGCAGGGCGGTGCCGGGGCGGGCGAGTTGGCGGGTGCTCACCGGGCGGCCTCCGCGGCGGCGTCCGGGCGGGCGCCGATCTGCAGCAGTTGCGCCGCGCGGTCGACCACGGTGGCCGTCACCTCGGGCGCGTGGCAGGCGAGGACGGCCTCGATGTCCTCCTCGGAGCAGCCGCAGCCGGCCCGGGTGCGGCGCAGCCGGGCGGTTCCGGTGGCCGGGTCGAAGCCGGCCAGTTCGACCGGTTCGGGCAGTGCGGCGAGCGCCCGGCCGATCCGGGCCTCGGTGTCCTCGGGGTGCAGCTCGTGCAGGACGAGCAGTCCGGCGACCGCCGGGTCGTCCAGCAGCGCGGTGAGGGCGGGGCCGGGCAGCGCGCCGACGATCCGGGCGAGGCCGTCGTGGTAGAAGTCCATGAGGTCGCGGACGAGTTGCTCACCGGCCTGCTGGGCCGCGCCGTCGCCGCCGATGCCGTCGAGCCGGTCGAGGGCGTCCTGGATCCGCCGGCCGGTCTCCTCGGCCGTCATGCGGTGAGCCCGCTCAGGCCGGTGGGCACGTGCATCTGCTGGACGGTCCGCCCGCCGCCGACGTACATGTGCACGCCGCAGGGCAGACAGGGGTCGAAGCTGCGGACGGCGCGCATGATGTCGATGCCCTTGAAGCTGTCCGGCGGGTTCTCCTCGAAGATCGGCGTGTTCTGCACGGCGTCCTCGTAGGGCCCGGGCGTGCCGTAGCTGTCGCGCACGCTGGCGTTCCAGGGGGTGGGCGGGTAGGGGTGGTAGTTGGCGATCTTGCCGTCCCGGATCACCAGGTGGTGCGACAGGACGCCGCGCACGGCCTCGGTGAAGCCGCAGCCGACGGACTCGTCCGGCACCTCGAAGCGCTCCCAGGTCTGCGTGCGGCCGGCCCGCACCTCCTCCAGCGCCTTCTCGGCGAAGTGCAGGGCGCAGGCGGCGGCGTAGGCCTGGAAGTAGGTGCGGGCGCGGTTGCGTTCGAGGGCGTTGCTCCACTGCGGGATCTTCCACTCGAAGGTGGTCTCCGGCTTGGTCATCGAGCGCGGCAGGTTGATCCGCACGCTGTGCCCGGTGGCCTTGACGTAGCCGATGTCGACCAGCCCGGACAGCGCGGTGGACCAGAGCCGGGCGATCGGCCCGCCGCCGGTGTCCAGGGCGAGGTGGTCGGTGCCGTCGAACCAGCGCGGGGACATCACCCAGCTGTACTTGTCGTCGAAGTCGCGCTTCTGCGGGGCCGGGATGGTGTGCTGGTTCCAGGGGTGGCGGGGGTCGACCGGGTTGCCGAGCGGGTCGTGGGTGACGAAGAGCTCCTCGCCCTGCCAGTCCTGGTAGTAGGAGCTGCCGAGCAGGATGCGGATGCCGAGGTTGATCCGGGTGAGGTCGTTGGTGACCAGCTTGCCGTCGACCACGACGCCGGGGGTGACGAACATCCGCCGGCCCCAGTCGGTCATGTTGCGGTAGGTGAAGTCGCAGTGGTCGGGGTCGTTGAGGCTGCCCCAGCAGCCGAGCAGGACGCGCCGGCGGCCGACCTCCTCGTACCCGGGCAGCGCCTCGTAGAAGAAGTCGAAGAGGTCGTCGTGCAGCGGCACGACCTTCTTCATGAACTCCACGTAGCGCATCAGCCGGGTCAGGTAGTCGGTGAACAGCTGGACGGTGGCGACCGTGCCGACGCCGCCCGGGTAGAGCGTGGAGGGGTGCACGTGGCGGCCCTCCATCAGGCAGAACATCTCCCGGGTGTAGCGGCTGACCTGGAGCGCCTCGCGGTAGAACTCGCCCTCGATCGGGTTGAGCGAGCGCATGATGTCGGCGATGGTGCGGTAGCCGTGGTCGCCGGCGTGCGGGGCCTCGGTGCGCTCGGCGCGCTCCAGCACGCCGGGGTTGGTCTCGCGGACCATCTTCTCGCAGTAGTCGACCCCGACCAGGTTCTCCTGGAAGATGTTGTGGTCGAACATGTACTCGGCGGCCTCGCCGAGGTTGATGATCCACTCGCCGAGGTGCGGGGGCTTCACCCCGTACGCCATGTTCTGCGCGTAGACCGAACAGGTGGCGTGGTTGTCGCCGCAGATGCCGCAGATCCGGCTGGTGATGAAGTGCGCGTCGCGGGGGTCCTTGCCCCGCATGAAGACGCTGTAGCCGCGGAAGACCGAGGAGGTGCTGTAGCACTCCGCGACCTTCTTCTGCTTGAGGTCGATCTTCGTGTGGATGCCCAGGCTGCCCACGATCCGCGTGATCGGGTCCCAGGACATCTCCACCAGGCCGCTGCCGTCCCCGGCCGCCCTGCTCGTCGTCGTCATCGTGTCTGTCGTGCCCTTCTGGAGGCGGGAGGGGATGGACGGCGGGGCCGCCGTGCCCACCCGGCGCGGCGGCCCGTCCGGTCACCGCGGCGGGCGGTAGCCGGTGGTCAGGGTGCGCCCCTTGTGGCGCCACCTCGGTTCCTTGTCGAGCGTCTTGAGGGTGATCCCGCGCAGCCTCCGGATCACCGTGCCGTAGGTGCGGCTGGCCCTGGTCGAGACCGTCGAGCCGGGCGGCGGGTCCATGAACGGCATGAACTTGTCGGGGAAGCCGGGCATCGTGCAGGCGATGCAGATGCCGCCGACGTTCGGGCAGCCGCCGACGCCGTTGATCCAGCCGCGCTTGGGGACGTTGCACTTGACGACCGGGCCCCAGCAGCCGAGCCGCACCAGGCACTCGGGCGCGCCGTACTCGGTGGCGAACTGCCCCTGCTCGTAGTAGCCGCCGCGGTCGCAGCCCTCGTGGACGGTGGCGCCGAACAGCCAGGCGGGCCGCAGCTTGTCGTCCAGCGGGATCATCGGCGCGGAGCCGGCCAGCTGGTAGAGCAGGTAGGTCAGGGTCTCGGCGAAGTTGTCGGGCTGGATGGGGCAGCCGGGCACGCAGACGATCGGCAGTCCGGCCTTGGACTTCCAGTCCCAGCCGAGATAGTCCGGAACGCCCATCGCGCCGGTCGGGTTGCCCTCCATGGCGTGGATGCCGCCGTACGTGGCGCAGGTCCCGATCGCGACGACCCCGGTGGCCTTGGGGGCGAGCCGGTCCAGCCACTCACTGGTGGTGATCGGCTGGCCGGTGGCCGGATCGTCGCCGAAGCCGCACCAGTAGCCCTCCTCCTTGATCTGCTCGTTGGGGATGGACCCCTCGACGACCAGGACGAACGGGTCGAGCTCGCCGCGGTCCGCCTTGAAGAACCACTCGACGAAGGTGTCGGCGCCCTGCACCGGGCCGCACTCGAAGTCGATCAGCGGCCAGTGCACGGCGATCTTCGGCAGGCCGGGCAGGGCGCCGGTGACGATCTCCTCGATGCTCGGCTGCATGGCGGCGGTCAGGGCGACCGAGTCGCCGTCGCAGCTCAGGCCCGCGTTGATCCAGAGAATGTGCACCACGTCGGTGTCGGTGGCGCTCGTTGCTGCAGCACCCATGAGGATGCCTCCTCGGAACTGGGAGCCGGACGGAATGGCTCAGAACCGTCTTAACAGCCCCCGGCCGGTCCCGCCGGTCCACGCAGCCGGACGGAGCGTCCGAACGGCCGCCACCCGGGTGGGCCGTCCGGGTCACGCCGTGGCGGCGGGGGCGGGCGACTTCCGTACGAAGGCAGAGCGCAGCGCGTGGTACGGCGCGTCCGGGTCGAAGAACTGGCGGTGCATCACGGCCAGTTCCGCCGACCGGAAGTCGGCGAGCGGCCTGGCCCGCTCGTCGGCCTCGCGGGCGGCCTTCTTGGCGGCGATCCGGCCGTGCACGGTGGGCGAGGCGGCGGTCAGCCCGGCCAGGTGGGCGGCCCGTGCGCCGAAGTCCTGCGGGGTGCAGGGCAGCACGCGGTCGACCAGCCCGATCCCCAGGGCGGAGGCGGCGCTCACCGGCAGCGCCCGTTCGGTGAGCCGGCGGGCCTGCTCCGCGCCCACCCGGCGCGGCAGGGTGTAGGTCCAGTACTCCGAGCCGTGCAGGCCCATCCGCCGGTAGTGCGGGTTGAGCACGGCGCCCCGGCGGCACCAGACCTCGTCGGCGGCCAGGGCGAGCATCACCCCGCCGGCCGCCGCGTTGCCGCCGAGGGCGGCGACCACCAGGCGGTCGGTGGTGGTGAGGACCGCCTCCACCAGGTCGTCGATGGCGTTGATGTTCGCCCAGGACTCCGCCGCCGGGTCGGCGGCCGCCTCGATCACGTTCAGATGGATGCCGTTGGAGAAGAAGTCGCGGCCGCCGCCGAGCACCAGCACCGCGGTCGGCCGGGTCAGCGCGAAGCGGTAGGCGTCGAGCAGGCGGCGGCAGTGGGCGGTGCTCATCGCGCCGCCGGGGAAGGAGAACCGCAGCAGGCCGACCGGCCCCCGCTCGGTGTAGCGGATGTCCGACCAGACCGGGTCGTCCTCGGCGGGCATCAGCGGCGCGGGCAGCTCCGGCAGGCGGGGCAGCGCGTCGCCGAGGGCGGTGACGGCGGGCAGTTTGACGCCGACGGGGCCGCCCGGGCGGCGGCGCCGGCGCAGCTCCGGGATCCACACCGCGCCGTCGGCGGTCGCCCGGCAGAGCGCACCCGCCCGGGTGGCCAGCGGTTCGCCGGGGCGTCCGCGCAGCGTCCGCTCGGGGTGGCCGCCGTGCAGGTACCACTCCTCGCCGAGCAGCTCGTCCAGCACACCGGGCCGGGAGTCGGCGGCCCTGAGCCTGCGCACCACGGTGTCGGTGCCGTCGCGCTCCCAGTCGATCCGCCGCTGCTCCTGGCGCAGGTAGGGACGGGTGTGGTCGGGCGCCCGCCAGTGGGGGCCGCCCTGCGGGCGCGGGCTGTGGGTGCCGGAGGCGAACCGCCGCACGGCCCGCAGCACCGCCTCGACGGCGGCGTCGGAGACCTCGCCCCGGTACAGGTCGCTCTTGGCGGCGGGCGGCAGCGGGCAGGAGGCCGAGGCCCAGACGGGCCCGGCGTCCATCACCTCGTCGGCCTGGAGCACCGTCACGCCCCAGGCCCCGGCCTGCTCGTGGATCGCCCAGTCGAGGGCGGAGGGGCCGCGGTCGCCGGGCGGGCCCGGGTGCACGATCAGGCAGGTGACGGCGGACCAGACGTCGCGCGGCAGCGCCGTGGTGAGCATCGGCGCGATCACCAGGTCCGGGGCCGCGCGGCGCACCGCCGTCCGCAGCGCGCCGTCGTCCCCGGCCAGGTGGAACTCCACCGCGTGCCGCCGGTCCCGCAGTTCGGCTTCGACCCGCTGGGTGAGGCTGTTGTACGCGCTCGCGACGAGCAGGATCCGCATCTGCGCCTCCGGCGGTGTGGGCACCCGTGGACGCCGCGATCATCTCCCCCGTCCGCGCCGGGTGCGCCGCGCCGCTCCGCCGGGTCACCCGGGCGGCGGGCGGCTCAGCGGGCCGCGCCGGAGGCGGCGTCCTGCCCGCCGTCGTAGGCCGCACGGGAGCGGGAGATGGCCTCGCGGTGTCGTTCCGCCCAGGTGGCGAGGCCCTTGAGGGAGGCGTAGAGCTCGTCGGCCATCGCGGTGCCGCGGTACTCGACCTTGGGCGGCACGGTCGCGTGGACGGTGCGCTCCAGCAGGCCGTCGCGCTCCAGGTTGCGCAGCGTCAGGGTGAGCATGCGGCGACTGATGCCGGGGATCGCCCGTTCGAGTTCGGTGAAGCGGACCGGGCCGTGGCCGACGTTCAGCAGGATGCCGATCGCCCACTTGCCGCTGATCCGGTGGAGCGCCTCCAGGACGGTGCACGCCTCGCGTTCGGCGGGCGAGGCGCCGTCCTCCCCGATCACATCGCTGTTCCCCAGGAACATGAAAGTGCCTCCTTACGGCGGACTTGATGGTCACACATGATGGTCGCTGTCACAAGAAGTGCCCTTAGGGAGTGCGGGCGTCGCCGGACGCCCCTCCCGGGCCGATTCCCCCCGGAGGACCTCCGATGACCACGCACGCCCCGCCGCCCCCGCCGCCGCGGCCCTCCGGATCACGCTGGTGGGCCCTGGGGGTCCTCTGCACCGGCAATCTGATGATCATCCTCGACGGTTCCATCGTCACCGTCGCCCTGCCCACCATCCAGAGCGACCTGGGGCTCGGCCAGTCCGGCCTGGCCTGGGTGGTGAACGCCTATCTGATCGCCTTCGCCGGCCTGCTGCTGCTCTCCGGCCGGCTGGGCGACCTGCTCGGCGGCAAGCGGGTCTTCGGCGCGGGCCTGGCCCTGTTCACCGCCGCCTCACTGGCCTGCGGACTGGCCTCCTCGGCCACGGCGCTGGTGGTGTTCCGCTTCGTCCAGGGCATCGGCGGCGCGCTCGCCTCGGCCGTGGTCCTCGGCATGATCGTCACCCTGTTCCCCGACGCCGGCGAGCGCGCCAGGGCGCTGGCCGTGTACGCCTTCGTGTCCGCCGCCGGCGGCTCGCTGGGCCTCATCCTCGGCGGCGCGCTCACCCAGGGCCTCAGCTGGCCGTGGGTGTTCCACGTCAATGTGCCGATCGGGCTGGCGGCGCTCGCGCTGACACGGCGCGTCGTGCCCGGCGGCCGGGGGCCCGGGCTGCGCGAGGGGGCCGATCTGACCGGATCGGCGCTCGCCACCGGCGGCCTGATGCTGCTGGTCTACACGATCGTCAAGGCCGGGGAGTACACCTGGGGCGACGGCCGCACGCTCGGCCTGCTGGCCGGTTCGCTGGCCCTGCTCGCCGGCTTCGCGGCCCGCCAGGCCACCGCCGCCAGGCCGCTGCTGCCGCTGCGCGTCTTCCGCTCGCGATCGGTCTCCGGCGCCAACGGCATCATGGTGCTGATGGTCGCCGGCCTGTTCGGCTTCCAGTTCTGCACCGCGCTGTACTTCCGCAACGTGCTGGGCTACGACGCGCTGCGGACCGGACTCGCCTTCCTGCCCGCGCCGATCACCATCGCCGTCGTCTCGCTGGGCCTCGCGGTGCGGCTGAACCGGCGCTTCGGGCCCCGCCGGGTGCTGGTCGCCGGCCTGCTGCTGGTGGCGGCGGCGCTCGGGCTGCTGGCCCGGGTGCCGGGCGACGGCGCGTTCCCCACCGACGTCCTCCCGCCGCTCCTGCTGCTCGGACTCGGCTTCGGCGCGGCGATGCCCGCCCTCATCGGCCAGGCCATGGCGGTCGGTTCGCCGGACGACGCCGGCACCGCCTCGGGCCTGGTGAACACCACCCAGCAGGTCGGCGCCTCGCTCGGCACCGCCGTGCTCGCCACGGTGGCCGCCTCCCGGACGGCGGCGCTGCTCGGCGAGGGGCGCGGCCGGGCCGAGGCGCTGACCGGCGGGTTCCACCTCGCCTACGGGCTCAGCGCCGCGTTCGTGCTGGCCGGCGTCCTGGTCGCGGCCTTCGTCCTGCGCGACCCCGCCGCGGGCGGCACCGAGGAGGCCGCCGGGTCCGCGCCCGCGGCCGTCGGCACCGGTGC
The DNA here is from genome assembly GCF_042799475.1 of Kitasatospora sp. NPDC057692. Classification (NCBI taxonomy): domain Bacteria; kingdom Bacillati; phylum Actinomycetota; class Actinomycetes; order Kitasatosporales; family Streptomycetaceae; genus Kitasatospora; species Kitasatospora sp. NPDC057692. The sequence continues at coordinate 97,080 of NZ_JBHVIV010000018.1, forward strand.
CTGAAGCGCCCGCGCCCCGTACCCTGGACGCCGTGCCGCGCCGCCACCGCGAAGGAGGCCTGACATGCCGCCGATCTCCGGCCGCACCCGGCTGTTCGCCGTCCTCGGCGATCCGGTCACCCAGGTCAGAGCGCCGGGGCTGGTCAATCCACTGTTCGCCGCGAGCGGCGTGGACGCCGTACTCGTCCCCGTGCACGCGCCGGCGGGGCGGCTGGACGAGGTCGTGCGCGGGCTGAAGGCCACCGCCAACCTCGACGGGCTGCTGGTGACCGTCCCGCACAAGCTGGCGATGTGCGCGCACGCCGACGAACTCAGCCCGACCGCGGCCCTGTTGGGATCCACCAACGCGCTGCGCCGGGAGCCGGACGGCCGCTGGTACGGCGACAACTTCGACGGCGCCGGGTTCGTCCGGGGCCTCGCCGCGCAGGGGCACGACCCGGCCGGACGGCGGGTCGCGCTGGCCGGCGCCGGCGGCGCGGGGCTCGCCATCGCGGCGGCCCTGCTCGCCGCGGGCGTCGCCCGGCTCACCGTCAGCGACCCGGACCGGGGCCGGCTGGAGGCGCTGCTGGCGCGGCTCGGCACCGAGCGGCCCGGCCGGGTCGCCGCCGCCCCGGGGCCCCCGCCGGACAGCGGGCTCGCCGTCAACGCCAGCCCGCTCGGCCTGGACCCGGCCGACCCGCTCCCCTTCGACCCGGCCCTGCTCCCGCCGGACGCGCTGGTCGCCGACATCATCATGACGCCCGCCGAGACCCCGCTGCTGCGCACCGCCGCCGCGCTCGGCCGGCCGACCCACCCGGGCATCCACATGCTGACCGAGCAGCTCCCGCTCTACCGGGAGTTCTTCCGGCTCCCCGGCTGAGCCGACGGGCCGCCGGGGCCACAGGGTTACCGGGCTACAGGGTTACCGGGCTACAGGGCCAGGTCGACGGCCAGGCAGTTGTAGAACCTGAAGGAGCCGTCGGGGTCGTACCCGCTGCCCGATCCGGCGCCCGGTCCGGCCGCCGCCGTCCCGGTCATGTCCTCGAAGCGGATGCGCTCGGGGAGCCTGCCGAAGCGGGCGCGCCTCGCTTCGGCGGCGGGGTCCTCGGCGGGTTCGCCGCTCACGGCGTCCATGACACTCGCGGCACTCACGGCACTCACGGCACCCTCCAGCTCGCCGGCCTCGGACGGTTTCAGGATGCGCCCCTGCCCATCACCTGTCAATGCGGTGACGATGTTGAAGTTTTATCAATTCTGAGCCAGGCTCTACTGCCACGGCCGCACCCGGCCGACGCGGCGCCCCCTGCGTCGCGACACCTGCCGACGGAAATGGTGGTCCCCCATGCCCGACCTCCGGACGACGCTCCGCACCACGGCCGCGGCCGCGGCCATGACCGCGGCGATGGTCGGCCTCGGCGCCGGCTCGGCGCACGCCGCCGGGTGGCCCCCGCTGCACCAGGGCGGGTACCTGTACACGGGCGCCAACGGCAGCGGCGCGGTGACCTCGGTGAACCTCGGCGACCTCGGCACCTGCCACACCCTGGCCGCGCCCGTCCGCTCCGTCCAGGTCGCCAACGGCGCCGCCTCGGTGGTGCTGTACACCGGGGCCGGCTGCACCGGCGCCCACCCGTGGGCCACCGGCTCGCTGGCCCAGTCCGACCTCCCGAGCGCGGCGCTCAGCTACCGGGTGGTCCCCGCCTGACGGCACCCACCCCCCTCCGGCCGCCGCGGCCCGCCCGGACAGCACCACTGGGACGGGCCACGGCGGCCGTGTTCACACCCCCTCCACCGCGCCGGCGGCCCAGGCTGGACGTCCGGAGCGAACCGCGGCGCGAGCGGAGGAGGGACCCCATGGCCGAACCCGGGCCCACCGGCACGGCGGTCGCGGCGGCGCTCGACCGGGCCGCCGCCACCGCGCACCTGCACGCCTTCATCACCCTGGACGCCGAGGGGGCCCGCGCCGAGGCCGCCCGCAGGGACGCCCGGGGCGGCCGTCCGGGCTGGTGCCTGGCGGTCAAGGACAACATCCACGTCGCGGGCCTGCCCAACACCGCCGGCACCCCCGCGCTCGCCGACTTCGTCCCGGCCGCGGACGCGCCCGTCGTCGCGGCGCTGCGGGCGGCGGGCGCGGTCGTGCCGGGCAAGACCAACCTGCACGAGCTGCCCATGGGCGCCACCTCCTGCAACCCGGTCTTCGGCGCCGTCGGCAACGCGGCCGACCCGGCCCTGTTCGCGGGCGGCAGCAGCGGCGGCACGGCCGCCGCGGTGGCCGTCGGCGTCACCGACGCCGGGCTCGGCACCGACACCGGCGGGTCGGTCACCGTCCCGGCCGCGCTCAACGGCGTCTACGGCCTGCGCCCCACCACCGGGCGCTACCCCGCCGGCGGCATCACCCCGCTGTGCACCACCCGGGACACCCCGGGGCCGATCGCCCGCACCCTGGAGCGCCTCGCCGCGCTGGACGCCCTGGTCACCGGCGAGGCCGGGGGGCACCGTGCCGCCGGACCGCCCGCCACGGCTCGGCCTGCCCCGCCAGGTGTTCGCCGAGGACCTCGACGCCCCGGTCCGGGAGGCCTGGAAGGCGGCGGTCGCACGCCTGGCCGCCGGGGGGGGACCGTCCCGGTGCCCGTGGACACGGCGCACCTGGCGGAGTACGACGGCCGGATCGGGATCCGCCTCGTCTTCGGGGAGTTCGCCGCCGCCCTGGGCCGCTGACCAACAAGGAGATCGGCGCGCGGACGCGGCTGTCGCCGCGCACGGTCAGCCCCCACCTCTACCGGGTGTTCCCCAAGTTGGGCATCACCTCCCGGGCCGCCCTGCGCGACGCCCTGGGCCGCCTGCCCGGGGACGGGCCGCTCGCCGCCGACGGCCGCGCCGAGCGGGCCGGCTGACGGCGAGGACGGCGGTGGGCCGCCGCGAGGACGGTCGTTCCCGCGGTCACCCGGCCCAGGGGCTGCGGCGCGGGCGGCCGCACGGCCGGCCGAGGCCGGACCGCCGGGTTCGTTACCGGTTCAACCGGTGACGGTGCCGACATCTTCACCGACGGGCTGTCAACGGAAGGGCGCGACACCCCCTTTGATCACGCCGGCCCACCGCGCGCCCGCCCATGAACGCCGACCGGGCCGCCGCGACGGGGGTGCGGACTCCGGCCGGCGGCCGGGGTGCGCCGGCCCGTCCTTGCGCCCACCACAGTCACCTGCCAGCATGGTGATGTGAATCTTGACCATGTCTTCGTGTGCGGACATCCCGCGCTGGACTTCGCGGCGACGCTCCGCGCCCGGCGCACCATCCGCTTCGAGATGTTCGTGACGCCGGAGCGGCTGAACGCCTGGTACCTGGACTGCGGACTCGTGGACACGATCACGCCCGGCGACGAACGCGACGTCCGGGAGGCGAAGACGGTGCGCGAGGCGGCCCACCGGCTCGTCACCAACCGGGTCGCCGGGGAGGAGTTCGACCGCGAGGCGCTGGCCGTGCTCAACGGCGCCGCCCGCAAGCCCCCGGTGACGCCGCAGCTCGCGGTGGCCGGGCGGCACAACGAGGCGACCCCCGGGCAGGCCCTGGCGACGGTCGCCCGGCATGCCGTGGAACTCCTCAGCGGGCCGGACGTCCCGCTGATGAAGGAGTGCGGCAACCCCGAGTGCACCCGGATCTACATCGACCGCTCCCGGGGCATGCGGCGCCAGTGGTGCGGCATGGAGTCCTGCGGCAACAAGATCAAGGCCGCCGCCTACCGCGCGCGGAAGAAGACCGCTCCCGCCCCCACGCCGTAGGACGGTCCAGGACGCCGACCGGAGCGGCCCCTTCGGCGGGAGACCGTGCGCGGCCTCGGCCGTGTCGCGGAAGCGAACGGATGTGGCGCGGGCGAGGCGGCGACCCGGCCGGCAAGGGGGCGGACACGCGACGACCCGGCCGCACGGGTGCGGCCGGGTCGCGGGGGTGGCGTACCGCTCGGGGCGGGCAGGCGCGGTCAGAGGCCGCGGGCCAGCCGGTCGGTGAGCAGCCGGGTGAAGCGGGCCGGGTCGGGCAGGTCGCCGCCCTCGGCGAGCAGCGCGCCGCCGTGGACCAGTTCGGCGATCTCCGCCAGGGCCGGGTCGGCCGGGTTCGCCTCGTGCGCCGTGCGCAGCGCGGTGATCAGCGGGTGCGCCGGGTTGAGCTCCAGGACCCGCTTGACCGGGGGCACCTGCTGGCCCATCGCGCGGTACATCTTCTCCAGCGTCGGCGTCATGTCCTGGGCGTCGCCGACGATGCAGGCCGCCGAGGTGGTCAGCCGCGAGGAGAGCCGGACCTCCTTCACCTGCGCGGACAGCGCCCCGGTCAGCCACGGCAGCAGGGCCGCGAACTCCTGCTCGCGCCTGGCCTTCTCGGCCCCGGCCTCCTCGTCGCCGTCGACCGGCCCGTCGAGGTCGACCTGGCCCTTGGCGATGGACTGCAGGCGGTGGCCGTCGAAGGCGGGCACCCGCTCGACCCAGACCTCGTCGACCGGGTCGGTGAGGATCAGCACCTCGTAGCCCTTGGCCGCGAAGGCCTCCATGTGCGGCGAGTTCTCCACCGTGCCCCGGTCCTCGCCGGTCAGGTAGTAGATCGCCTCCTGGCCCTCCTTCATCCGCCCGACGTACTCGCGCAGGGTGGTGGTCCGCTCGGCGTCGTGGGTGGAGGCGGCGGACACCAGCTCCAGCAGGGCCTCGGTGCTGTCGGCGTCCTCCAGGAAGCCCTCCTTCAGCACCCGGCCGAACTGCTCCCAGAGCCCGGCGTAGCGCTCGGCGTCCTTGGCCTGGACGTCCTTCAGCGCGCCGAGGACCTTCTTCACCAGGCGCCGGCGCACGCCGCGGATCTGGCGGTCCTGCTGGAGGATCTCCCGGGAGATGTTCAGCGACAGGTCGTGCGCGTCCACCACGCCCTTGACGAAGCGCAGGTAGTCCGGCATCAGCGCTTCGCAGTCGTCCATGATGAACACCCGCTTGACGTACAGCTGCACGCCGCGCTTGGTGTCGCGGGAGAACAGGTCGAACGGCGCCTGCGCGGGGATGAACAGCAGCGCCTCGTACTCGAAGGTGCCCTCGGCGCGCATGTGGATCGTCTCGGCCGGGGCGAGCCAGTCGTGGCTGATCTGCTGGTAGAACTCGGTGTACTCGGCCTCGGTGACCTCGCTGCGCGGCCGGGCCCACAGCGCCTTCATCGAGTTGAGGGTGTCGACCTCCCGGGTGGTGGCGCCCTCGGCGTCGGTGCGCTCGCTCGCCATCCGGATCGGCCAGCGGATGAAGTCCGAGTACTGCTTGACGATCTGGCGGATCTTCCACTCCGCCAGGTAGTCGGCCAGCCCGTCCTCGCCGTCGACCGGCTTGAGGTGCAGGGTGACCGAGGTGCCCACCGGCAGGCCGTCGACGGCCTGGATCGCGTAGGTGCCCTCGCCGTCGGACTCCCACTGGGCACCGGCCTCGGTGCCGGCCCGGCGGGTCCGCAGGACGACCCGGTCGGCGACCATGAAGGCCGAGTAGAAGCCGACGCCGAACTGCCCGATCAGGCTCTGCGCCGCGGCGGCGTCCTCGGTCTCCTTGATCTTCTCCAGCAGGCCGGCCGTGCCGGACTTGGCGATGGTGCCGATCAGCTCCACGAGGTCGTCGCGGGTCATGCCGATCCCGTTGTCCCGGACCGTGAGCGTCCGGGCGTCCGGGTCGGCCTCCAGCGCGATGTGGAGGTCGGAGGTGTCGGCGTCGAGGCCGGAGTCGATCAGTGATTCCAGCCGCAGCTTGTCCAGGGCGTCGGAGGCGTTGGAGATCAACTCGCGCAGGAAGATGTCCTTGTTCGAGTAGATCGAGTGAATCACCAACCGGAGCAACTGACGCGTCTCGGCCTGGAATTCCAGCGTCTCGACAGTGCTACCCACTCGGGGGGCTCCTCTCTCGGGCGGTACGTCGTTGACGGACGTGGCGGGAGCCGGGCGGCCCCCACCGCATCGGCATGATAGGCGGCCCGCCGCCCCCCGCGCGCGTTACAGCTTGACGTCAGGTGTAAAAATGTCACGCACGACGGAGCACAGAGCACGGAGCACCCATGCACCCCTTCCTCGACCATCCGGGGCCCCTCGCCTTCGCCCACCGGGGCGGCGACCTCGGCCGTCCGGAGAACTCGCTCGCCGCCTTCGAGGCCGCCGTCGCCCTCGGGTACCGCTACCTGGAGACGGATGTGCACGCCACCGCCGACGGCGTGCCGGTGGCCTTCCACGACGACCGGCTCGACCGGGTCACCGACCGCACCGGGGCGGTGGCCGAGCTGCCCTGGCGCACCGTCCGGCAGGCCCGGATCGGCGGCACCGAGCCGGTCCCGCTGCTGGAGGACCTGTTCGGCGCCTTCCCCGACGCCCGGTTCAACATCGACGTCAAGGCCGCCCCGGCCGTCGGCCCGCTGGTCGAGGCGGTGCGCCGGACCGGGGCCTGGGACCGGGTCTGCGTCGGCGGCTTCTCCGACAGCCGGCTCACCGCCGTCCGCGCCGCCGCCGGGCCCCGGCTGGCCACCTCGCTCGGGCCCCGCGAGGTCGCCCGGCTGCGGCTGCGCTCCCTGGCCGGGCCGCTGCTGCGGGGCGGCGGGGCACCGTGGGCCGGCCTCTGCGCGCAGGTGCCCGAGCGCCACCGGGGCGTACCCGTGGTCGACCGGGCCTTCGTACGCGCCGCGCACCGCCTCGGCCTGCAGGTTCACGTCTGGACTGTGGACGACGCCACACGGATCCGCTCTCTGCTCGACCTGGGGGTGGATGGCATCATGGCCGATCGCATCGACGTCCTGCGCGACGTCCTCCGCGAGCGCGGCTGCTGGACCCACGGCGGCAACGGCTCCAGCACGGGGATTGGAACGGCATGAGCACCACGACCCACCATCCGGAGCATCCGGCGACCGCCACCGACGACGACGGGCGCGCGCTGCGCCGGATACAGGTCGGCTGGTACATCAACGACTGGGCCAACGCGGCCTTCTCGGCCACCGTCCTGACGGTGTTCCTCGGCCCGTACCTGACCTCGGTCGCCAAGGAGGCCGCCGACGCCAACGGCGATGTGCACCCCTTCGGCCTGGCGATCCGGGCCGGCTCGTTCTTCCCCTACACGGTCTCCTTCTCCGTGCTGCTCTCGGTCGGGGCGATGCTGCTGGCCGGGACGGTCGCGGACCGCACCGGGCGGCACAAGGAGCTGATGTGCGGCTTCGCGTACCTCGGCGCCACCGCCACGATGGGCATGTTCTTCCTGGGCGGCGACCGCTACCTGCTCGGCGGCGCCCTGCTGGTCGTCGCCAACCTCGCGTACGCGGTCTCGGTCGCGCTCTCCTACGCCTACCTGCCGGGCCTCGCCGGGCCCGACGAGCGCGACGCGGTGTCCTCCAAGGGCTGGGCGTACGGGTACGCGGGCGGCGGGCTGCTGCTGATCGCCAATCTGGTGCTGTTCCAGGGGCACGAGGCGTTCGGGCTCTCCGAGGGCACCGCGGTGCGGATCTGCCTGGCCTCGGCGGGCCTGTGGTGGGCGCTGTTCACGGTCGTGCCGATGCGCCGGCTGCCCTCCCGCGCCGGGGCGCTCCCCGGGCGGGGCGGGCAGGCCGCCGCTGCCGCGCCCGTCGGGGACGAGCCCGCCGCCGGCAGCCTGCGGGAGCTGGGCCGGACCCTGCGCGGCATGCGCCGCCACCCGCTCACCCTGCTCTACCTGGCCGCCTTCCTCTGCTACAACGACGGCATCCAGACCGTCGTCTCGCAGGCCTCGCTCTACGGCAGCGAGGAGCTGGGCATGGACCAGACCTCGCTGGTCACCGCGGTGCTGCTGGTGCAGGTCGTGGCGATCGGCGGGGCACTGCTGCTGGGCCGGATCGCGCACCGCTACGGCGCCAAGCGGACCATCCTGGGCTCGCTGGTCGGCTGGGTGGTCACCCTCGCGCTCGGGTACCTGATGCCGGCCCACCAGCCCGTCTGGTTCTACGTCCTGGCCTGCATGATCGGGCTGGTGCTCGGCGGCAGCCAGGCGCTCTCGCGCTCGCTGTTCTCGCACCTGATCCCGGCCGGCAAGGAGGCCGAGTACTTCAGCGTGTACAAGGTCAGCGACCGCGGCACCAGCTGGATGGGGCCGCTGGTCTTCGGCCTCGCCTACCAGGTCACCGGCAGCTACCGCTCGGCGATCATCTCGCTGCTGGTGTTCTTCGTCATCGGCTTCGCCGTGCTGCTGAAGGTCCCGGTGCGGCGGGCGATCGAGGCCGTCGGCAACCCGGTGCCCGAGCGCCTCTGAGGGCTCGGGGGCTCGGGGGGCTCAGCGGGCTCAGGGGCTCAGCGGGCTCAGGGCGCGGCGGGCGGCTTCCAGCCGAGCAGCGGGGCGAGGACCGTGGCGATGTCGCTGAGGATCTGCACGTAGTCCTCGTGGCCGAAGGTGAACGGCAGCGCGAAGACCACCTCGTCCACCTCGCGGAACCCGGCGTGGGCGTACAGCTGCTCGGCGAGCTCGGCGGAGGTGCCGACGAGGTCCCGGGCGAACATCACCCGCCCCGGGCCCTGCGGGGCGGCGGTGCGGGGCGTGCGGCTCCGGACGTACTCCTGGTAGCGGGCCCGCTGGTCGGCGGTGGCGCTGTCGGTGGGGATCACCACCAGGCCCTGGGAGACCCGGGCCCGCGCGCCCAGCGGGTGGCGGGCGCGGAAGGCGGCGATCTGGGAGCGCTGGATCTCGGCGAAGTCCTCGGACTCCTCCGCCCGCACCACGTTGCTGGTGAGCAGGCCGAGCCCCTGCTCACCGGCCCAGCGGGCGGAGCGCAGGCTCGCGCCGCCGTACCAGACGCGGTCCGCCAGGCCGGGCGAGACCGGCTGGACCCGGTCCGAGTAGACCTCGATGCCCTCGACCCCGCTGAAGTCGGTGGCCGGCTCGCCGCGCAGGAAGCCCAGCAGCCGCCGCACCCGCTCGTAGCCGAAGTCCTCGGCCTCGGCGGTGTCCGGGTAGAGCGCGCCGGCCACCTGCTCCCAGTGGCCCGGGCGCCCGACGCTCACGCCGGGGTTGAGCCGTCCGCCGGAGAGCAGGTCGACGGTCGCGAGGTCCTCGGCCAGCCGCAGCGGGTTCTCCCAGCCGACCGGGACGACCGCGGTGCCCAGCTGGATGCGGCTGGTGCGCTGGGTGGCCGCCGCGAGCACGGCGACCGGGGAGGAGATGCCGTACTGCAGGTGGCGGTGGCGGACGAAGGCGCTGTCGAAGCCGAGCCGCTCGCCGAGCTCGATGATCCGCAGCGTCGACTCGTGGCCCTGGGCCGGGTCGGCCGGGTCGAACAGCCCGATGGTCAGGAATCCCAGTTTCCGCAGGGGCTGCTCGTGGGTCGGCACCGCTGTCCTCTTTCCTCGGCTCCCGCCCGGCGGACGGTCGGCCGGGCGTGCCGTCCACCGTCACACACCGGCCGGGGCCGCTCAAGGGCCGCCGGGGGATCGCCACGGGGCGCAACACGCGCGTCACGTTCCCGCAGCGGTCCCTCAGGCACCCCCCCGGGGGGGGTCAGCCCCGGGCGAGCAGCTCCAGGGTGTCGATGACGCGGTGGGAGAAGCCCCACTCGTTGTCGTACCAGGCGACCACCTTGACGTGCTTGCCCTCGACCCGGGTCAGGGCGGCGTCGAAGATCGAGGAGGCGGGCTCGCCGGTGATGTCGCTGGAGACCAGCGGCTCGTCGGCGTAGTCGAGGACGCCCTTCAGCCGGCCGTCGGCGGCGGCGCGGTAGGCGGCGAGCACCTCGTCGCGGGTGACCTCGCGCTCGACGGTGGTGTTCAGCTCGACGATCGAGCCGACCGGGACCGGCACCCGGATCGAGTCGCCGGAGAGCTTGCCGTCGAGGCCGGGCAGGACCAGGCCGATGGCCTTGGCCGCGCCGGTGGTGGTCGGCACGATGTTGACGCCGGCGGCGCGGGCGCGGCGCGGGTCGCGGTGCGGGCCGTCCTGGAGGTTCTGCTCCTGGGTGTAGGCGTGCACGGTGGTCATGAAGCCGTGCTCGATGCCCGCCAGGTCGTCCAGCACGGAGGCGAGCGGGGCGAGCGCGTTGGTGGTGCACGAGGCGTTGGAGACGATCACGTGCTCGGCCGGGTCGTAGGCGTCGGTGTTGACGCCGTAGGCCAGGGTGACGTCCGCGCCGTCGGACGGGGCGCTGACCAGGACGCGCTTCGCGCCGGCCTTCAGGTGGGCGCGGGCGGCCTCCGCCGAGGTGAACCGGCCGGTGGCCTCCAGGACGATGTCGACCTCCAGCTCGGCCCACGGCAGGGCGGCGGGGTCGCGCTCGGCGAGCACCTTGATCCGGCGGCCGTCGACGACCAGCTCGTCCCCCTCGACCGCGACCGGGCGGCGGAAGCGGCCGAGCGAGCTGTCGAAGCGCAGCAGGTGGGCGAGCGAGTCCACGGAGGTGAGGTCGTTGATCGCGACCACCTCCAGCTCGCTGCCGCGCTCCACCAGGGCGCGCAGGCTGTTGCGGCCGATGCGGCCGAAGCCGTTGATGGCGATGCGGGTCATGAGGGCTCCCTGGGTCGTGCCGGGCGTTCCGGGGTTTCCGGGCGTTCCGTTCGCTTGATGACGGTTCAATCATCGGAAATTCCGAACGGGCCGGACAGGGGCTGGATCGACATGGTGCGCAAGGATCCCGCCAGACTCTCCGCCAACGACCGCAAGGATCCCGCCACCGCCTCCGGGACCCCCTCGGGCGGACGGCGGGCAGGGCCGGGGGGGGGGGCCCGGGGGCCGCCCCCCCCCCCCCCACGCCCCCGGGGGGGCGCCGCCCCCCACCCCCCCGGGGGGGGGCCCCCCGGGGGGCCCCCCGGCCGGAAGCACGCC
>NZ_JBHVIV010000018.1:107882-114197 GCF_042799475.1 Kitasatospora sp. NPDC057692
CCAACGACCGAATGGATCCCCCCACCGCCGCGGGGCCCCGCGCGGGGGGCGGGGGGGCTGGCCCGGGGGGGGCGCCGGGGGCCCAGCCGCCGACCGCCTCAGGCCTCCTGGACGGCGCCGAGCCCCTCCGCACGGGCGGCGGCCACCAGGGGCGCCCAGGCCTCGATCAGCACGGCCCAGCGCCTGGCGTCCTCCTGCGCCTCGTCCAGCAGCTGCTCGCGCCGCTCGGCCACCACGTCCGCGAGCTCGGCGTACTTGCCGCCCAGCTTGCGGTAGGAGCGGTCCAGGACGTCCAGGCAGTGCTCGTTGCCGGCCCGGTCCCAGTCGACGCTGCCCCGCACCAGGTCGAGGATCGGCTCGACCTTCAGCCCGTACCGCTCGTCCAGCAGCCCGCGGCCGAGGTCGATCATCCCGCCGTAGACCGGGTACAGGTACAGCATCGACAGCAGGAGCTTGACGAACCCCATCTGGTAGGGGATGAAGCCGGCGCCGGTGCGGCGCTCGGGCGTGTAGTAGTTGACGATGTGGCGGTTGTGGACGACGCCGGGCAGCCGGGCGTGGACCAGGGAGTGCAGCAGCGCGTAGTCGCAGCCGAGGGTTCGGATCGAGGGCAGCAGCGGCAGCACCTCGTAACCCCGGTGGTCCAGCGCGACGTTGCACATGAAGACGTCCCAGATGTCGGGCACGCCGAGGACGGAGTGGTCGGCGGTGAACGGCTCGGTGCCGGTGCCCTTGAAGGAGACGTCCACCATCGCGTCCCGGTCCTCGTCCGGCCACACCGGCGGGGTCCACAGCCGCACGACCTCGCGGTAGACCTCCGGGTCCAGCTCGCGGATCTCGCTGATGTCCACGTTGAGTTCGCCCATGAAGGAGCCGCTGACCAGCATCACCGGCTTGTCCGCGTCGGCCGGGTCGAGCTCGGAGCGGGTCACGCTGCCCACCACCTCGCCGGCCGGGCGGCCGATCGCGAGCAGCTCGTGGTGGATCGGGAAGACCTTCCGGCCGTCCAGGACCTGGAAGTCGGCGTCGTCGTTGCGCAGGTGCGCCGAGGTGCAGCCCAGGGCGGCGGCGCCCAGGAAGATCCGGTTGACGCAGGAGCCGTACGCGACGGCCTGCGGGACCATCATGTCGAGCAGCACCTCGGGGTCGGCGGCGCCGGAGCGCTCGGTCACCCGGCGGAAGAACTCCCGCTGCTGCGCCTCGCCGAGGTGGTGGACGAACACACCCGGGGCGAGGTCCAGCGAGGCCACCGCAGCCGCGTTCTTCGCGAATCCGGCGGCGTCGGCGGTGTCGGTGGTGTCGAGGATGAGGAGGTGCACCTCGACCTCGAAGTTCGCGACGGCGTAGGCCGCCTCCTCGGCGAGGTCCACGATGGTGTCGGGACAGGTACGCATGGTGGGCAGCGCGAGGCACACTCTTTGCATGGTGGGGGTTTCTCCGTCTGATCGTCAAATGCGGTGCAACGGCGTTCGGTTGAGCGCGTGAGAGGGTGCTGGACGACGGCTCGGACCGGCCGGTCGGATCACCTTGGACTAGACCACTTGCGATGTCAACGATAGGCAACGGGGCCCCGGAGCGGGCGGAATGCGCCCTCGTTGCCCGATCGGGCACCCCCGGGTGGGCCCTCGGGGCCGGTCAGTCCTCCGCGCGGGCCGCGAAGGTGTGGCGGTACTCGGTGGGCGAGGTGCCGAGGACCCGGTGGAAGTGCAGCCGCAGGTTCGCCCCGGTGCCGAGCCCGACCCGGTCGGCGATCTGCTCCACGCCCAGGTCGGTGCGCTCCAGCAGTTCGCGCGCCAGGTCCACCCGGGCCCGCAGCACCCACTGCATCGGCGTGTAGCCGGTGTCCTCCACGAACCGCCGCGAGAAGGTGCGCGCGGAGACCCGGGCGTGCCGGGCGAGCCCCTCCAGGGTCAGCTGCTCGGCGAGGTGCTCCAGGGCCCAGGCGCGGGTGTCGGCGAAGAGGTCGCCCAGTGGCTCGGGCACGCTGCGCGGCACGTACTGGGCCTGGCCGCCGCTGCGGTAGGGCGCGGCCACCAGCCGCCGGGCCACGTGGTTGGACAGGCCCACGCCGTGGTCGCGCCGCACCAGGTGCAGGCAGAGGTCGATGCCGGAGGCCGCGCCGGCCGAGGTGAGCACGGCGCCCTCGTCGACGAACAGCACGTTCTCGTCGACCCGGATCCGCGGATGGCGCTCCGCCAGGGCCTTGGCGTAGTGCCAGTGGGTGGTCGCCCGCCTGCCGTCGAGCAGCCCGGTGGCGGCCAGCGCGAACGCGCCGGTGGAGATCGCGGCCAGCCGGGCGCCGCGCGCGTGCGCGGCCAGCAGCGCCTCGACGACGGCGGTCGGGGGCTCGGTGGTGGCCGGGTCGCGGTAGCCGGGCACGAAGACGGTGTCGGCGTGCTCCACCGCCTCCAGGCCCTCGGCGACGTGGTAGGAGAGGCCGTCGCCCCCGGCCACCAGCCCGGGCGCCGGGCCGCAGACCCGCACCGTGTAGGGCATGCTCGGCCGGCTGGAGAACACCTGCGCGGGGATGCCCACGTCCAGCGGCTTCGCCCCTTCCAGGACCAGCACGGCCACGTGGTGCTTCCTGCGGCCCATCGGACCCTCTCCACTCCCCCGCGGTGCCGTCGGGCGCCGCGGCGCGCCCCGGCCGGTCCGACACCGGCCGCAAGCATCCTGCCACCGGCGGGAGCCTGCGGCCGGGCCGGACCGCCGTCAGGGGCCGGCCGTGGCGGCGGCCGGGGTGCGGCGCGGCGCGAGGCCGGCGAGGGCCTCGCTCTTCACCAGCCAGGCCACGCCGAAGGCGAGGACGGAGACCGACTCGCCCAGGTAGGTGACGGTCAGCGGCCAGTCCCGGGCCAGGTGGAGCACCTCGGCCAGGGCGACCGCCGCGATGCCCGCCACGATCACCCAGCCGCAGACCAGGTAGACCCGGTCCCGCGCCGGACGGCGGCCGCCGGCGGCCGGCGAGTCCGCGAACAGCCGCAGGCAGAAGTACGCCAGCACGGCGAACAGCCCGGCGGCGCAGGCCAGATGGACCGTGCCCACGACCGTCTGGACGCCGCCGGGGTGCGCGGTGACGGACTCCGGCGGCTCGGTGGGGAAGAGCGCCACCCCGATCGCCAGCACCCCGGCCACCGAACTCAGCCGGTCCTCCCGGCGGTCGTGGCGGTAGCAGATGAGGAAGACGCCGACGGCGCACAGGCCGCCGACGAAGACGTTGCGCATGTGGGTGTAGTAGGAGGCGCTCATCGATTCGAGCAGGGCGATCCGGGCGGAGGTGAGGCTGTTGCCGACGGGCAGCACGATCGGTAGCAGGAAGCCCAGGACGCCGACCCCGAGCCGCAGGAGGCGCACCGTGCGCACGTCCTGGGCCCGGGGATCGGCGGGGGGCCGGGGCTGGGCGGGGGTGCCGGGATCGGCGGGGGTTCCGGCGGACATGACGAGGCCTCCTTCGACGAGCTGAGGCTGTCGCACCGCGGCCCCGGAAGGCGGCGGTCGCGGCAGGGTGATACCCGCGCCACGCCGCCCGGGAACCCCTTCCGGCCTGCTGACCTGACGGTCCGTCATCGAATCGTTACGCCGGACGCCGGACGCCGGACGCCGGACGCCGGGTCAGCCGACCGGCCGGAGCAGTTCCTCGACCGGCTGGGCCCGGCGCAGCGGCTCGAAGTGCACCGCTCCCCCGGCGTCCACCGTGAAACCGTGCACGGCCGGCTCGGGCAGGCTGTTGTACTGGAAGTGGGTCGTCGCGTAGTACGCGCCGGTGTCGAGCAGCGCGACCAGGTCGCCCGGCTCCAGCGGCGGCAACGGGCGGTTCCTGGCCAGCAGGTCGCCGGCGAAGCAGCAGGGCCCGGCGACGTCCTGCGGCACCGGGTCGACGCCCTCCTTGGCGGCGCCCGAGGGGTGGTGCGCGGTGATCCGCAGCGGCCAGGCGTCCGGCATGAACACCGTCCGGGTGGCGACCTGGGCCCCTGCGTGGGTGACGGCGATCCGCCGGCCCCCGGAGGTCTTGGTGTACTCGACGTACGCGGCGGTGAAACCGTTCTTGGCGAGCAGCGAGCGGCCGAACTCGGTGGCCAGCCGGTAGCGGCCGTCGAACAGCTCCGGCGCGTGCGCGCGCAGCCGCCCGACGTACTCGGGGTAGCCGGGGGCGGTGGTGTCGTCGGCGAAGTTGACGGGCAGTCCGCCGCCGAGGTCGATGCCCACCACCTGGCGGCGGCCCAGCTCGGCGTTGACCCGCTCGGCGAAGGCGACGGCCTGGGCGACGCCCTCGGCCATCAGGTCCAGCGGGCAGCCCTGCGAGCCGACGTGCACATGGATCCAGGTGAGCCAGGGACGCGCGCGGAACGCCTCCACCAGCCGCTCGGTGTTCCCCTCGTCCGCCAGGGTGATACCGAACTTGGAGGTCGCGGTGGCGGTGCTCATCGCACCGATCGTCCCGGCGCCGACCTGCGGGTTGACCCGCACACCGATCCGGGAGGCGGAGGCGCCGGCCCGCAGGAGGTCGTCGACCCGGTCCAGCTCCTGCCAGTTGTCGATGTTGACGGCGGCACCGAGCTCCAGGGCCTGGACCAGCTCCCGGCGGGTCTTGGCGGGCGAATCGAAGACGATCCGGCCGGGGTCGAAGCCGGCCGCGAGTGCCTGGGCGAACTCGCCGGGGCTGGCCACCTCGCAGCCCATGCCCAGCCCGCGCAGCCGGGCGAGCAGCGGGACCAGGCAGTTCGCCTTCGCCGCGAAGGCGTGCAGCACCTCGACCCCGGCCGGGAAGGCGGCGTGCAGGTCGGCGACGCTCGCGGCCACGCCGTCGAGGTCGACGAAGGCGGCGAGCAGCGCGTCCTCCGGGTCGAGCAGCCGGCGGCGCACCGCCTCACGCAGGACCAGTTCGCGGCGGGCGGCGGCGGGCTGGGGAAGGGTCACGGTGTCACGCTCCACGGGCTCGTCGGGCGGTCGGGCGGGTCGGGCGACCTGACGCCCGGGCCGGGGACAGGATGGCCCCGGGCGTGGCACCAGGCTGCCGGGCGAAGGCCGGCCGCGTCTTCGTCCCACGGCGCGGATGTGCGGGGCCGCCACCGCGTCACCCGACCGGACGGCGCCGCCGGGTCGGCCGGTTCGGTGCCCGACGGCGAACCCCGCGCCGGATCACCGCCGCACGCGACGAATCGGCCGCGCCGGGCGGGCGGGTGCGCCGGGCGGGGCCGGCGGCCCTGGACGCCCTCGGCCGCGCGCGGCGGAGACCGAGGGCACCGGGCACCGGGCACCGCGAGCCGCGCCGCCTCTTCGGGGTCGCGTCGGGTCGGCGACCTCCGCCGGGAGGCGCGCCCTGTCAGTGCAGCCGCCAAGGCGCCACCCGGCCAAAGAGCCGGGGGCGCACGTCACCAGGCACCGCCGACCGCGCCCGAATGCACCTTGCCCCTTCGAGGCACGCCGGGTCGGCGGGCGCCGCCGAGAGGCGTGGCCCGACAGCGCGGAGGCCAAGGCCCCACCCGGCCAAAGAGGCGAAGGCGTGCGTCACCAGAACCCGCCCAACAGCCGAGGGGCGCACGCGTTCCGGCGGCGGCCCCGTGCCGGGCTATGGGCTATCCGGGGGCGGGCTGGTCAACCGCGCTCGGCGGCGTCCAGGGCGAGCAGGCGCAGCTCCAGGTGAGCGAGCAACCGGGCATCCGGGTCGTCGAGATCGATGCCGCAGAGCCGTTCGGCCTTCTGCCTGCGGTAGCGGAAGGTGCTGGCGGGCACGTTCAGGGCGGCGGCGGCCCGTGCGCCGTCCCCGGCGTGCTCCAGGTAGGCGCGCAGGGTGTCGAGCAGCAGCGCCTCCTCCCCCGGCTTCGCCGTGTGCGCCACCAGGCGAGCCACCGAGCTGTCCGAGGTCGGCGCCGACTGCTCCCGCAGGGCGTCCAGGGCGGACAACAGGGCGACGGTGTCGGCGAGTTCACCGGACCGGGCGGATCGGGGCGGGTTCGGTGAGCGGCCGAGGCGCAGGGCGCGCAGCGCCTGTTCGGCCGTGCGGGCGGACTCCGCCGCACGGTCCAGAGCGGCCCGGACCTCGCCGATGCCGATCCGCACCGGCCGGCCGTACTCCTCCGACAGTTCCCCGGCGAGCGCGTCGGCCAGCCGGGACAGCCGGGCGGCGGCGTGCCGGGGGTCGTGCTCCAGTCCGCCGAGCAGCACCCGGGCGCCGTCGTCGACGGCCACCGCCACCACGGGGTGGCCGCGCCGGGCGCAGGCGGCGCGCGCCGAACGGGCCAGCCGCCCGCCGGTGACCGGGGCACCGCCGGCGGGGGCGCCCGGGGCGGGGGCGGCCGCCGCGCCGGCGTCGGC
>NZ_JBHVIV010000019.1:0-113472 GCF_042799475.1 Kitasatospora sp. NPDC057692
CGCCCGGGGCCGCCCCGGCCGAGCGGTCCGCCCGCCCCGACGCGGCGGGTGCCGCCGCCCGGTTCGGCGCCTTCCGCCGGGCCGCCCTGCCGGCCGCGGACCCGGCACCGGGCGAGGATCCGGCACCGGCCGGCGACACCCCGGGCACCCGGTCCGCCGCCGGCCCCGCGTCCGACGTTTCCCCCGTCACCGAGAAGGACACCCGATGAGCAGTGCCACCGACCGCGACCTCGACTGGCTGTTGGAAAACCTGCTGACCAGCACCCCCGGCACCCGGCACGCCCTGGTGCTCTCCGCCGACGGCCTCAAGCTCTGCCACACCTCCGGCCTCGGCAACGACCGGGCCGACCAGCTCGCCGCCATCGCCTCCGGCCTGCAGAGCCTGGCGCACGGCGCGTCCATCGAGTTCGGCGACGGCACCGGCGGGGTCCGGCAGTCGATGACCGAGTTCCACGGCGGCGTGCTGTGCATCGTGGCGGCCGGCGAGGGCGCCCACCTCGCCGTGGTCACCGACGAGGACGCCGACGTGGGCGTGGTCGGCCACAACATGCACGGGCTGATCGAGCAGATCGGCGTCCACCTCAGCGCCCCGGCCCGGGAGGACGCCGGGGACGCCCCGGCGGCCGACGGGAGCGCCCGGGCATGAGCGGGGGCGGGGGGAGCACCGACGGGCGGCCGGTGATGCCGGGCCGGGACGACGACCCGGACCGCCTGTACACCATCACCAGGGGCCGCAGCCGGGCCCCGGAGAACGCGTTCGACCTGGTCACGCTGATCGTCGCCGAGCGGGAGCCGGCCCCGGGCATGCAGTCGGAGCACGCGCGCATCCTGCGGATGTGCGAGGCGCCGACCGCCGTCGTGGAGGTCGCCGCGGAGCTGGCGCTGCCGGTGTCGGTGGTGAAGATCCTCCTCGGCGATCTGCTGGAGACCGGGGCGGTCACCGCCCGCCATCCCCGGTTCGCGCCGACCAAGGCCCGGCTGCCCGATCTCGACACGCTGAAGCAGGTACTGCATGGACTCCAACAGCTCTGAGGACCGGGACGTGCGTCCGAGCGGACGGACGCCGCTGCGCCGCACCGCCGACAACGCGCTGAAGATCGTCGTGGTCGGCGGTTTCGGCGTGGGCAAGACCACCCTGGTCGGCGCGGTCAGCGAGATCCGTCCGCTGAACACCGAGGAGATCATGACCAAGGCCGGTGAGGGGATCGACGACCCCACCGGCGCCTGGGGCAAGCGCTCGACCACGGTCGCCTTCGACTTCGGCCGGATCACGCTCTCCGCCCGCCAGGTGCTGTACCTGTTCGGCGCGCCCGGGCAGGAGCGGTTCTGGTTCCTCTGGGACCGGCTGTTCAGCGGCGCCCTGGGCGCGGTCGTGCTGGTGGACACCCGGCGGCTGGAGGACTCCTGGTACGCCATCGACCGGCTGGAGCACCACGGCACCCCGTTCATCGTCGCCCGCAACAACTTCGGCGAGCCGACCCACACCCTGGAGCAGGTCCGCGAGGCGCTCGACCTGCCGCCCGGCGTACCGCTGGTGGACTGCGACGCCCGGGACCGGGCGTCCGGCAAGCAGGTGCTGATCGAGCTGGTCCGCCACCTGACCGCCCGGGTCGAGGCCGAGGCGGCGGGCACCCCCGCCGCCGGCGCCGCCGTCCCCGTCCCCGACGTCCTTGAGGAGAGCACCCCGTGACCGAGCCCGCCGCCACCCCGCCGCCGGGCTGCCCGGCGCACGCCGGTGCCGTCCCGCTGTACGGGCCGCGCTTCCAGACCGACCCCTCGCAGGTCTACCGCGAGATGCGGACCGCGCACGGCCCGGTGGCGCCGGTCGAGCTGGCCGGCGGGGTGCCGGCCTGGCTGGTGATCGGCTACCGCGAGCTCCAGCTGGTGACCGGGCAGCCGCAGCTGTTCGGCCGGGACTCCACCCGCTGGACGGGCTGGTCGGCGATCCCCGAGGACTGGCCGCTGAAGCCGATGATGGCCCCGGTGCCGTCGATCCTCTACGCCGAGGGCGAGGAGCACGTCCGGCGCTCGCGGGCGGTCACCGACGCGCTGGCCGCCGGCGACCCGTACGAGCTGCGCAAGCACTGCGAGGAGCTGGCCGACCGGCTGATCGACGAGTTCGCCGGGCGCGGTGAGGCGGACCTGGTCGCCGAGTACGCGCACCGGCTGCCGCTGCTGGTGCTCTGCCGGGTGCTCGGGCTGAGCGAGGCGCAGGCGCCGGTGCTCATCGAGAGCCTGCTGACCATGCTGGACGGCGGTGCGGACGCGCCGGCCGGTGCGCAGCGGCTGCTCGCGGTGATGCTGGAGCTGGTCGAGGAGAAGGCCGCCCGCCCGGGCGACGACATCGCCTCGCGGATGCTGGCGCACCCGGCGGGCCTGACCCACGAGGAGGTCATGCGCGACCTGCGGGTGCTGCTGATCGCCGGCCACCAGCCCTGCTCGTACTGGGTCTCCAACGCGCTGCGGCTGATGCTCACCGACGAGCGGTTCGCGGCCTCGCTGTCCGGCGGGCGGCGCAGCATCAGCCAGGCGCTGAACGAGGCGCTCTGGGAGGACACCCCGACGCAGATCTTCGCCGGCCGCTGGGCGGTCCGCGACACCCTGCTCGGCGGGCAGCGGATCGCCGCAGGGGACATGCTGCTGCTGGGCTTCGCCGGTGCCAACGCGGACCCGTCGGTGCGGCGGCCGGACGGCCGGCCGGCCGAGGGCAACCGGGCGTACCTGAGCTACTCGTACGGCGAGCACGGCTGCCCGTTCCCGGCGCAGGAGGCGGCCGAGGTGATCGCGACGACCGCGGTCGAGGTGCTGCTGGACCGGCTGCCGGACCTGCGGCTGGCGGTGGCCGAGCACGCCCTGGTGTGGCGGCCGTCGGCCTGGGTGCGCGGGCTGGTGGCGCTGCCGGTGTCGTTCACCCCGGGGTACGCGGGCTGACGCGCGAGCGCGGCACGACGCCATGACGGCACGACGGCACGACCCCGGGACCCGCCGGACCCGCCGGACCCGCCGGACCCTCTGGACCCGAACCGAAGGAGAGGACCTACCCGATGACCGCCCCCGCCCCGATCGCCCTCGATCCGCTGGCGCGCGACAACGCCGCCGAGGGCGCGCTGCTGCGCGCCGCCGGCCCGGTGGTGCCGGTGGAGCTGCCCGGCGGCGTCGCCGCCTGGGCGGTGACGCAGCACGCGGCCGCCCGTGAGCTGCTGACCGACGTCCGGCTGGTGAAGGACGCCCGGCACTGGGCGGCGTACCGGCGCGGCGAGGTGCCGGGGACCTGGCCGCTGATCGGCCTGGCGGTGCCGGGTCCGAGCATGGTGACCACCGACGGCGCCGCGCACCGCCGGCTGCGCGCCCTGGTGGCGCACGCGTTCACCCCGCGCCAGGTGGAGCTGATGCGCCCGCGGGTCGAGGAGATCACCCGCGACCTGCTGGACACCCTGGCGGCGGGGGAGCCGGTGGTGGACCTGAAGTCCGCCTTCGCCTTCCCGCTGCCGATGACGGTGATCTGCTCGCTGCTGGGCGTCCCGGAGTCGGAGCACGGCCGGCTGCGGGACCTCTACGAGCGGTTCTTCGGGGCCCGGCCGAACCCGGAGGGCATCCAGGCGACCATCGCCGGGCTGAACGCCTTCGTCAACGGCGTGGTGGCGCAGCGCCGCGCGGCTCCCGGCGACGACCTGGCGAGCGTGCTGCTGCTGGCCGACACCGAGGGCGGGGCGCTGACCGACGAGGAGGCGGCCGCCACCCTGCGGGTGATCATCGCGGCGGGCCACGAGACCACGGTGAACCTCATCGGCAACGCGGTGCGGGCGCTGCTCTCCCACCCCGACCAGCTGGCGCTGGTGCGGGAGGGGAAGGTCGGCTGGGACGCGGTGGTGGAGGAGTCGCTCCGCTGGACGCCGCCGACCAGCAACTTCCTGTTCCGGTTCGCGGCGGAGGACGTGCCGGTGGGCGACACCGTGATCCCCGCGGGCGAGCCGGTGCTGGTCTCGTACAACGCGATCGGGCGGGACCCGGCGCAGCACGGGGTGACCGCCGAGGTGTTCGACCTGACCCGGGATCCGATCCGGCACCTGTCCTTCGGCCACGGCCCGCACGTCTGCCCCGGCTCGCCGCTGGCCCGGCTGGAGGCGGGGATCGCGCTGCCGGCGCTGTTCGAGCGGTTCCCGGAGCTGTCGCTCGCGGTGCCGGACGAGGACCTGCGGCCGAGCGGATCGCTGGTGGTGAACGCGCTGAAGGAGCTTCCGGTCCGGTTGTTCCGATGAAGAAACGTTTCTTCTTTCATCGTTAGGTCCAGCTCGGCCCGGCTCAACCCCGCTTCGGCCCCGCTTCGGCCCCGCCCGGTCCCTCCCGGGCGGGGCCGAACGGCGTCCGGGGTCACAACTGGGGCACACGGGAGTGAAGGGCGCGTTCGGACCTTGGCGGCACGTGGCCGCTGCGTTACCGTCTTCAGATCGGCCGGCCGCCGCGTCCATGTCGAACGTCGAACTCCGGTACAGCGCAATGTCGTTCCGTCGTACAGCCGAGCGTTCGCGCTCCGGCGAGGAGGACCGCATTGACTCCCACCCCGACCGTGCCGTCCACGATCGCGCAACCGCTGCCCGCCGTGCCCCGGCGCAGGCGCCGCCCGCTCGCCGCGGTGGCCCTGCTGGCCGCCGCGGCGCTGACCGCGGCCTGTTCCAACAGCTCGGACAGTTCAGGAAGTTCGGGAGGGTCGGGCGACGGTCAGACCCTGTCCGGTGAGTGCGCCGCGTACCAGCCGTACGCCGGGCACGCGGGCAGGACCGTGACGGTCTTCGCCTCGATCCTCAGCCCCGAGTCGGACAACCTGGAGAAGTCCTGGGCGGACTTCAGCAAGTGCACCGGCATCAGGATCAGTTACGAGGGCAGCAACGACTTCGAGTCCCAGTTGCCGGTGCGCGTGGGCGGCGGCAACGCCCCGGACTTCGCGATCATCCCGCAGCCCGGCCTGCTGGCGCAGATGGTCAAGAGCGGCAAGGTGGTCAAGCCGCCGGCGCAGACGGTGGCCAACCAGGAGAAGTGGAGCCCGGTCTGGAAGGCCTACGGCTCGGTCAACGGCACCTTCTACGCCGCGCCGATGAGCGCCAACATGAAGTCCCTGGTCTGGTACTCGCCGAAGGCGTTCAAGCAGGCCGGCTACAGCGTCCCCCGGACCTGGGCCGAGCTGATGGCGCTCAGCGACACGATCGCCAAGGCGGGCGCCGGAAAGCCCTGGTGCGGCGGCATCGCCTCCGGTACGGCCACCGGCTGGCCGGCCACCGACTGGCTGGAGGAGGTGGTCCTCGGGACGTACGGCGGTGAGGTGTACGACCAGTGGGTGGGCCACCAGGTGAGGTTCTCCGACCCGAAGATCACCGCGGCGATGAAGACGGTCGCCGACTGGATGCAGAACCCGGCCTGGGTCAACGGCGGCTACGGCGACGTGAAGTCGATCGCCACCACGACCTTCCAGGACGCGGGCGCCCCGATCCTCACCGGCAAGTGCTTCATGCTCCAGCAGGCCTCCTTCTACAAGGCGCAGTGGCCGAAGGACACCAGGATCGGACCGGAGGGCGACATCGCCGCCTTCCGCCTCCCGGCGGTGGACCCGTCGGTGCCCAACCCGGTCGAGGGCGGCGGGGAGTTCCTCGCCGCGTTCGCGTCCCGGCCCGAGGTGCAGGCGGTGCAGAACTACCTGTCCAGCTCCGACTGGGCGAGCAGCCGGGTGCGGACCGCGACCGGCTGGGTTTCGGCCAACCAGGGCGTGGACAAGAGCCTGTACACCGATCCGATCGACAGACTCTCCGCCGACGCGCTCACCGACCCGTCGGCGACGTTCCGGTTCGACGGATCGGACCTCATGCCGGCCGCGGTCGGCGCCGGGCAGGAGTGGAAGTCGCTCACCGCCTGGTTCGCCGAGGGGCAGTCGATCCAGAAGACCGCCGCGGACATCGACGCCGCCTGGCCGCAGTAGCGGCGCGCGGCGCGGACCACCTGCCGAAGGGCGGTGCGGGGCCACCCACCCGCACCGCCCGCCCCCTCCGTGACCCGGTCCCCGGTGTTTCGCCCTCCGCCGGGTCCTCGGCCGCACCTCCCCGTTCCGCCCTCCGATGGGAAAGGACGTCCCGCCATGTCCCTCTCCGCCGGCGCCTGGGGCGACGCGATGGTCAAGTTCGGCAACAGCTTCGGAGCGATCGCCGGCTTCCTCGGCATCCTGTTGCTGGTCTTCCTGGTCGCCGGACGCGCCTCCGGCCGGATCGCCCGCCCGCTGGCCGTCGTGGTCCTGCTCGGCCCCGCACTGGTGCTGCTGCTGGTCGGCCTGGTCGCGCCGCTGGTCCGCACGGTCTACCTGAGCTTCTACAGCGACGACAGCAGCCGCTTCGTCGGCGGCGAGAACTTCGGCTGGGCGTTCACCAACGACTCGGTGCGCGACGTGCTGGTCAACACCCTGCTCTGGCTGGTGGTCGCCCCGCTGTCGGCCACCGGGCTCGGCCTCGTACTGGCCCTGCTGGTGGACCGGATGCGGGGCCAGGCCGTCTACAAGTCGCTGATCTTCATGCCGATGGCGATCTCGCTGGTCGGCGCCTCGATCATCTTCAAGTTCGTCTACGAGGCCCGCGACCCCTCGCAGCAGCAGATCGGCCTGCTCAGCCAGGTGGCGATCGCGCTCGGCTGGGACGATCCGCCGAACTGGATGCTCTCCCAACCGCTCAACACCTTCCTGCTGATGGCCGTCATGGTGTGGGTGCAGACCGGCTTCGCGATGGTCGTCCTCTCGGCGGCCATCAAGGCGATACCGGACGACGTCACCGAGGCGGCCCGGCTGGACGGCGCCCAGGGGGTGCGGCTGTTCTGGTACGTCACGGTGCCGATGATCCGCACCACGGTGGTGGTGGTGCTGACCACGGTGATGATCACCACGCTGAAGGCCTTCGACATCGTCCGCACCATGACCGGAGGCAACTTCGGCACCCAGGTGCTGGCCAACGAGATGTACTCGCAGTCCTTCGTCCAGTTCAACACCGGGCGGGGCAGCGCGCTGGCGGTGATCCTCTTCCTCGCCGTGCTGCCACTGGTGGCCTACAACATCATCCAGCTGCGCAAGGAGCGTGCGGTCCGATGAGCGTACGGCACGACGGCAAAGCCGTCCGGAAGGCCTTCTCCTCCCCGCTCGCCTCGGTGTTCGTGATCGCGGTGACGGTGCTGTGGACCGTGCCCACCGTCGGGCTGCTGGTCACCTCGCTGCGCCCCAAGCAGGACGTCACCACCGACGGCTGGTGGAACGCCCTGCTCCATCCGGACCTCGGCCTGGACAACTACCACACGGTGCTGTTCGAGGGGGGCTCCGGCGTCTCCACCGGTCTGATGCCGTTCCTGGTGAACTCGCTGGCGATCAGCGTGCCGGCCACCCTCTTCCCGCTGGTGCTGGCGGCGATGGCGGCGTACGCGCTGGCCTGGGTGCGGTTCAAGGGCAACGACGCGCTGTTCTTCGTGGTGTTCGCGCTCCAGGTGGTGCCGCTGCAGATGGCGCTGCTCCCGCTGCTCCAGCTGTTCTCCGGCGGGGCGCACCTGGGCTCGCTGACCCTGCTGCCGGCCCTGGACCTCAAGGGCACCTACGCGCCGGTCTGGCTGGCGCACACCATGTTCGCGCTGCCGCTGGCGATCTTCCTGCTGCACAATTTCATCGCCCAGCTGCCCCGCGACCTCATGGAGGCGGCGGTGGTGGACGGCGCCTCGCACTTCAAGATCTTCCGCTCCATCGTGCTGCCGCTCTGCACCCCCGCGCTGGCCTCGTTCGCCATCTTCCAGTTCCTCTGGGTCTGGAACGACCTGCTGGTGGCGCTCACCTTCGCCGGCGGCACACCGGAGGTGGCGCCGATGACGGTCCGGCTGGCGCAGCTGTCCGGCTCCTTCGGCGGGCGGTGGGAACTGCTCACGGCGGGGGCGTTCCTGTCGATCGTGATCCCGCTGGGGGTCTTCTTCGCGCTCCAGCGGTACTTCGTCCGCGGTCTGCTGGCCGGGTCGGTCAAGGGGTGACCCCGATCCGCCCAGGACCCGGTGGGGCTTGGCCCGAGGGGACGTCAGGGTTCACGCCGTTCGATGGCGAATGTGGTGATTTCGTGGACACGGCCGACGGGCAACCGGTACACCGTTAAGGGGAGTCGGGCGAGGTGACACAGGGGGGCGGTCATGGCGGACGCGGGTACCGGCGCACGCGCACGCGCGGGTGGCGACCGGAGCGGTGAAGGAGCCTGGTGGCGGCGGGCCGTGGGCCTGCTGGCGGCGCTCGCCACGGCGGCGGCGCTGGCCTCCGGACCGGGCGCGGCCCCGGCGGCGGCCGCCACGGCGACGCTGGGCACGACCGGGGTCGGCGCGTCCGTCGACACCGCGGACTCGCACTACCTCAACGCCTCGCGCTATGTGACCGGTTCGTCCGGCGGCACGGTCAGCAGCATCTCGGTGTACGTGGACAGCGTGGACGCCGCGCCCAACAACCGCTTCCAGACGGCGGTCTACCAGGACAACGACGGCAGCCCGGGCGCCCTGCTGGCGAGCAGCGCCACCGCGACGCTCACCGGGCCGGGCTGGAACAGCGTCCCGGTGACCGCCGCCCTGGCGGCCAACACCCCCTACTGGCTGGCCTACAACACCAACGGCTCCGGCCCGTCCGCCAACAACCTGCGCTACGGCCCGGGCGGCACCAGCGCCTACGGCAACGGCGGCCAGCCGTTCGGCAGCTGGCCGTCCACCGTGGGCCCGGTCAGCACCGGCTCCACCAGCTTCTCGATCTACGCCTCCTACACCGCCGAGATGGCCCCGCCGACCCCGGCGCCGGGGGTCGGTCCGGGTGCCGAGGGCCCGATCCTGCTGGTCACCAGCCAGGCCAACCCGTACACCCGCTACCTGGCGGAGATCCTCAAGGCGGAGGGCCTGAACGCCTACCGCCAGATCGACGTCTCCGCCGTGACCAGTGCCGTGCTGGCCTCCGCCGACGTGGTGCTGCTCGGCGAGACGCCGCTCACCGCGGCCCAGGCGAGCCTGTTCAGCACCTGGACCAACGGCGGCGGACAGCTGGTGGCGATGCGGCCGGACAAACAGCTCGCGCCGCTGTTCGGGCTCACCCCGACGGCCGGCACCCGCGCCGACGCCTACCTCAAGGTGAACACCGCCGCCGCGCCCGGCGCCGGGATCACCGGCGACACCATGGGCTACCACGGCGCCGCCGACCTCTACGCGCTGAGCGGGGCCACCGCCGTCGCCACCCTGTACGCCGACGCGGCGAGCGCGACCGCCAACCCGGCGGTCACCCTGCGGGCGGCCGGAGCCGGCCGGGCCGCCGCGTTCAGCTACGACCTGGCCAAGTCGGTGGTGCTGACCCGTCAGGGCAACCCCGCCTGGGCCGGCCAGCAGCGTGACGGCGTCGACGGCTACGAGGCCAGCGAGATGTTCTTCGGTACGGGCGGCCAGCCGGACTGGAACGACCTGGACAAGGCGCTGATCCCGATCGCCGACGAGCAGCAGCGGCTGCTCGCCAACCTGCTCACCCAGCTCGCGTCCACCGACAAGCCGCTGCCCCGGCTCTGGTACTTCCCGCGCGACGTCAAGGCCGTCGTGGTGATGACCGGCGACGACCACGGCGTCGGCGGCACGGCCGGCCGCTGGGACGGCTACCTCGCGCAGAGCCCGCCCGGCTGCTCGGTCGCCAACTGGGAGTGCGTCCGCGGCTCCTCGTACGTCTACACGGACGACCCGCTCACCCCGGCCCAGGCCAAGGCGTACAGCGACCAGGGCTTCGAGATCGGGGTGCACGTCACCACCGGCTGCCGGCCCTGGGGCAGCACCTCGGCCCTGCAGGGCTACTACCGCGACCAGTTGGCCGCCTGGCGCGCCAAGTACCCGAACCTGCCGAACCCGTCCAGCAGCCGGACGCACTGCGTGGAGTGGGACGACTGGGCGACGCAGGCGAAGACCAAGCTGGCCAACGGGATCCGGCTGGACACCGACTACTACTTCTACCCCTCGAGCTTCACCCAGGACCGGCCCGGCTACTTCAACGGCACGGCCCAGATCATGCGCTTCGCCGACACCGACGGCAGCGTGATCGACGAGTACCAGGCGACCACCCAGCTCACGGACGAGTCCGGGCAGTCGTACCCGGGGACCGTCACCACCCTGCTCGACGCCGCGTACGGCGCCCAGGGCTACTACGCGGCGCTGACCGCCAACCTCCACACCGACTTCGCCGCCTCCGCCGCCTCGGACGCGGTCGTCGCCGCCGCCAAGGCGCGGGGCGTGCCGGTGGTGTCCGGCCGGCAGATGCTCACCTGGCTGGACGGGCGCAACGGCTCGGCGTTCGGCAAGCTGGCGTGGCACCCGAGCGCCCCGGGCGGGGGCTCGCTGACCTTCGACATCACCGGCGGGGCCACCGGGCTGCGCGCCATGCTGCCGTTCGACGCGGCCGCGGGCACCCTCACCGGCATCACCTCCGGGGGCCGCCAGGTGCCGTACCGGGTCGAGACGGTCAAGGGCGTGGCGTACGCGTTC
Source organism: Kitasatospora sp. NPDC057692 (assembly GCF_042799475.1). Classification (NCBI taxonomy): domain Bacteria; kingdom Bacillati; phylum Actinomycetota; class Actinomycetes; order Kitasatosporales; family Streptomycetaceae; genus Kitasatospora; species Kitasatospora sp. NPDC057692. The sequence goes on from NZ_JBHVIV010000019.1 coordinate 10,540, forward strand.
TTCGACGGCGCGGTGGGCTCGTACGCGGCCGACTACGGCCACGACGACACCGCGCCGACGGTGCTCGGCACCACCCCGGCGGCCGGTGCGAACGGCGTGGCGCCGGGCACGGCGGTGCGGTTCTCCTTCGGCGAGCCGCTGGATCCGGCGAGCGTGACCGGCGGGTCCGCCACCCTGCGGCCCGCGGCGGGCGGCGCGGCCGTCGCGGGGACGGTCGGCTACGACGCGGCGGCGGCCGGCGTGGTGTTCACCCCGGCCGCGCCGCTGGCACTGACCACCGGGTACACCGCGACCGTGCAGGGCGTCCGGGACCTCGCGGGGAACGCGCTGGCGGCGCCGTACACGTTCTCGTTCACCACCGGGGGAGCGGAGCCGCGGACGATCGGGAACCCGGCGGTGGGCTCGCTGATCGACGACACCGACTCCAACCACCTGAACGGCAGCCGGGTGACGACCGGCGCCGCTCCGGTGGCGCTCACGGCGCTGAGCGTGCACGTCGGCCCGGTCAGCGCGGCGCCCGACAACCAGTACCAGCTGGCCGTCTACACCGACGCGGGCGGCTCGCCGGGGACGCTGGTCGCCAGGACGGGGACCGGCACGCTGACCGCCAACGCCTGGAACTCGCTGCCGGTGGACCTCACGCTGAGCGCCGGCACCTCGTACTGGTTCGTCTACAACAGCAACGGGGCGAGCTCCACGGTCAACAACATGCACTACTCGACGGGGGCCACCGGGCAGGGCGCGTACAGCAACACGGTGGTGCCGTTCGGGACGTGGCCGGCGGACTTCGGGCCCGCGGTGAAGGACGCGTTCCGGTACTCGCTGTACGGGACGTACTGACCGCGGAGCGGTATCGACCGGCGCCCAGGAGCGCGCCGGGGCGCCGGACCCGGCTCTGTCACAGGGGTGTGACAGAGCCGGGTCCGGCATTTTTGAACTTGTTCAGAATGGTCTACAGTCGGCTTCGGCCGTGGTGCCCGGTGCCTTCACCGGTGTGGTTCCGCGTGCCTGTCGGCGGACCGCCCGGAGGGCGGTTCCGCACGTCCACCCGACCATCGAGGGGGAAGCCATGTCCGGATTCAGCACGCCCGCGGCGGACGGAGTGCCGCCCGGCGGCGCCGCCGGGGCCGGGGCCGGGGGCGGGGCCGGGGGCGGGGCCGGCGGGTCCGGTGGCGTCGGCCCCGGGGGCACGCCGGGTTTCGGTCCGGCGCCGGGCTACGGGGCCGGGCCCGGCTACGGGCCCGGGTACGGACCCGCCGCGGGTGCCGCCGCCGGGCCGTACCGGGTGCCCGGGGTGCCCGTGCCGCAGCCCTTCGCGTGGCTGCGGCTCAGTGACCCGGACCGCAAGGCCCCGGCCACCGGCCGGACGGTGCTCGCGGCGGTGCTGACCGGCGCGCTCACGTCCTGGCTCCTGGCGGACGGCCTCGGCGTCAACCTCCTGCTCTGCGCGGCGCTCACCGTCGTCGGTGCGGGCGTCGCCGCCCGCACCGCCGGCCGCCGGCTGCGCGTCTGGACCGCGGTGTGGAGCGCGCTCGCGCTGGCCCTGCTCGCCGTTCCGGCGCTCTACGAGGCCGGCTGGCCGGTGGTGCTGAGCACGGTCTGGGCCGTCGGTCTGGCCTCGCTCGCGCTGCACGGCGGGCGGCGCTGGAGCGGTGTCCTGCTCGCACTGCCGGGCCTGCTCTGGCAGCTCGTGCCGGCCCTGGGCTGGGCCCGGAAGGGCCTGCGCGGCCCCGGCGCGGTCGGCCGCGACCGGGTGGTGCCGGTGCTCAAGGGCGTCGCGGTGGCCGCCGTGCTGCTGGCCGTGTTCGGCGCCCTGTTCGCCAGCGCCGACGCGGCGATGGCCGATGTCCTCGGGAGCCTGGTGCCACGCCTGGACCTCGGTGAGTTCCCCTTCCGGGCCGCCCTGTTCGTGCTCGGTCTGGCGACCGCGCTGGGCTTCGCCCACATCGCGGCCGGCCCGCGCCGCTGGGACCGCACGCCGGTCCGGCCGGGCCGTGCCCGGGGCCGGATGGAGTGGGCGCTGCCGCTGGGCGCGCTGAACCTGATGTTCGGCGCCTTCGCGGTGGTGCAGGCGGTGGTGGTGCTCGGCGGCGGGGAGTCGGTGCTGGAGCGCACCGGGATGAGCCGCTCCGAGTACGCCCGGCAGGGCTTCTGGCAGCTGCTCGTGGTCACCGTGCTGACCCTGGTGGTCGTCGCGGTCGCCAAGCGCTGGGCGCCGCGCGGGACGGAGGCCGACCGCCGGCTCGCCCGGCTGCTGCTGGGGGCGCTCTGCCTGCTCACCCTGGTCGTGGTGGCCTCGGCGCTCGGGCGGATGTGGTTCTACGTGGACGCGTCCGGCCTGACCGTGCTGCGGCTCTGGGTCCTGGCCGTCGAACTGTGGCTGGGGGTGGTCTTCCTGCTGCTGATCGCGTCGGGGCTGACCCCGTCGGCCGACTGGCTGCCGCGGGCGGTGGTGCTCAGCGCGGCGCTGGCCGCCGCGGTGTACGGGCTGATCGGGCCGGACGCGCTGGTCGCGGAGCAGAACGTGGCCCGCTTCGAGCGGACCGGGCAGATCGACCTGCGCAACGTCCGCAGCCTCTCGGCGGACGCCGTCCCGGCCCTGGACCGGCTGCCGGGCGACTACCGCACCTGCGCGCTGAACATCGTGTCCTCCGACCTGGCCCAGGCCGGCCCCACCCCCTGGTACGCCACCAGCCTGGCCGGGGCGCGGGCCCGGGACATCCTCGCCGAGCGCCCGGCGGACGACCGCCTGGTGGGCACGGAGTACGCCTGCGACCGGGTCGGGCTCCGGCACGGCTACGACCTCGGGGACTGAGCCCGGCCGGGGACGGTGCGCATGGCGGGGGACGGCCGGGGGCCGGTCGGGAGCGTGCTGCTCCCGACCGGCCCCCGGCCTGTCCGGTCCGTCTCCCCCGGGAGGGCGGCCGGTCAGTGCATCGCGACGCCGGCGGTGTCCTTCGGCAGGTCGGCGGCCTTGGCCTTGACCACGACGGCGGCGACCACGAAGGCGATGGCCGCCATCACGGCACCCACGATGAAGCCGTGCGAAATGCCCTGGGCGAGCACCTCGTTGGCCGCGGTGGTTCCCTTGGGGAACTCCTGCTTCTCCATCAGCCAGGCCTTCTGCTCCGGCGTGGCCGTGGCCATGAAGCCGGGCAGCTGCACCTTGGCCTCGCTGGTCGCGTAGTGCGCGAACACCGTGGTCAGGATCGACAGGCCGAGCGAACCGCCGATCTGCTGCATGGAGTTGAGCAGGCCGGAGGCGGCGCCGGTCTCCTGGCCGGAGACGCCGGCGACGGAGAGCAGCATCACCGGGACGAAGATCAGGCCCATGCCGAAGCCGAAGACCACCGTCGGGCCGAGGATGCCGTCCACGTAGCCGCTGTCCGCGTCCATGAAGGTCAGCCAGGAGAGCCCGATGGTGACCAGCAGCGCGCCGCCCGCCATGAACGGCTTCGGGCCGTACTTGGCCTGCAGGCTGGAGGCCAGCTGGGCGGCCACGATGATGGCCGCGCTGATCGGCATGAACGCGAAGCCGGCCTTGAGCGGGCTGTAGTCGAGCGGTCCCTGCACGAACAGGGTGATGTAGAAGAAGATGCCGAACATGGCGGCGGCCACGCAGAGCATCATCACCAGTCCGCCGGTGCGGTTCCGGTCGGCGAACAGCTTCAGCGGGGTGATCGGCTGCTCGGTCCGGGTCTCGATGACCACGAACGCGGCCAGCAGGATCAGACCGGCGGCGAAGGAGCCGAGCGTGAGCCCGTCCGACCAGCCGTCCGAGGCGGCGCGGATGAAGCCGTAGACCAGGCCGACCAGGCCGAGCGTCGAGGTCAGGGCGCCGGGCAGGTCGAAGCGGCCCGGGTGGCGCTCCGACTCGGCGATGTAGCGCGGCGCGGCGACGGCGATCAGCACGGCGATCGGCACGTTGACGAAGAACACCCAGCGCCAGTCGAGGTACTCGGTGAGCACGCCGCCGGCCAGCAGGCCGATCGCGGCGCCCGAACCGGCCACCGCGGAGAACACGCCGAAGGCCCGGTTGCGTTCGGGGCCCTCGTCGAAGTTGGTGGCGATCAGGGCGAAGGCCGTCGGGGAGCAGATCGCCCCGCCGATGCCCTGGAGCGCGCGGGCGGCCAGCAGCATGCCGCCGTCCTGCGCGAAGCCGCCGAGCAGCGAGGCCAGGCCGAACAGCAGCGTGCCGGCGATGAACACCCGGCGCCGGCCGAGGATGTCGCCCGCGCGCCCGCCGAGCAGCAGCAGGCCGCCGAAGGTCAGCGTGTAGGCGTTGATCACCCACGACAGGTTGGTGGTGGAGAAGTCGAGCGCGTCCCTGATCTGCGGCAGGGCGATGTTCACGATGGTGGCGTCGAGCACCACCATCAACTGCGAGGCCGCGATGACGGCCAGGGTGATGCCCTTGCGGCCGCTGGTTCTCCCTCGCGGTGGAGAGTTCTTGCTGAGCGTGTCGGAGATAGCCAAGTTGATGCCCCCTGCTGGCTACTGCTTCTGATGTCGCGGACCCGGAGGTCCGGCGCGGCCCGCGGCGTCCCGCGGGCTATGAAGGAACGGTATCGTTCACTAGTGTGGACAATAGCGCTGAATAGTTTATGAACGCAAGCGTTCCTTAGGGTTGGTGACGATGGATCAGTTGGTGCGGCGGCAGGCGGCGGACCGCTCGGCGCGCCCTCCGGCGGGGCAGACGGGACAGTCGGCTCCCGAGCCCGCGCGGGCCTCCTGCCCCGTGCAGGTCGTTGCCGCGGCCCTGGGGCGGCCGGCCCGGCGGCGGGGGAAGGAACTGGAGGTGGCGATCTTCGAAGCGACGCTCGATCAGCTCACCTCCGGCGGATTCGCGCGGCTGACGATGGAAGGGGTCGCCGCCGCCGCGCGGACCGGGAAGGCCGCGCTGTACCGGCGCTGGGCGTCCAAGGTGGAACTGGTCATCGACGCCCTGGACGCCACTCTGCCACGCCCCACCGACACCCCGGCCCTCGGGTCCGCCCGGGCGGAACTGCACTACCTCGTCGAGAGTTTCGTCTCCGTCTCGCGCTCCCGGGCGGGCGGTGCGATGAGCGCGGTGATGGCCGAGCTGGACCACGAGCAGGCGGAGCTGTTCAAGGACTTCCTGGCCCAGCGGATGCTGGAGCCGACCAAGGGCGTGATCCTGGACATCCTGCGCCGGGGCGCCGAGCGCGGTGACGTCCGCCCGGACGCCGCCAGCCCGGTGGTCGCCGACGTCGCGCCGGCGATGCTGCTGTACCGGATCAAGGTCTGCGGCCGCCAGGTCGGCCCCGAGTTCGTCGACCAGCTGGTCGACGAGGTGCTGGTGCCCTTGATCCGGCCGTGAGCGGGGTGCGCGGGCGGGTGGCATAGGCTGGAGTCCGACCAGCTGAACGGACCCCGCCATGCCCATCGTCCCGCCGACGCACTCCGTCGAGCGCTCGCTGCGCCGCGCCGGCGCCAAGGTCGTCGTCGGCCTCGACGAGGTCGGGCGCGGAGCCTGGGCCGGGCCGGTCACCGTGGGGGCGGCCGTCACCGGCCTGCGCCGGGCCCCGGAAGGGCTGACCGACTCCAAGCTGCTCACCGGACTCCGTCGCCGGGCGCTCGCGCCCGTGCTCGCCGACTGGGTCACCGCGTACGCGCTCGGCCACGCCTCGGCGCAGGAGTGCGACGAGCTCGGGATGACCGCCGCGCTGCGGCTGGCCGCGGTCCGGGCCCTGGAGGCGCTCCCGGTGGAGCCGGACGCCGTGATCCTCGACGGCAAGCACGACTACCTCGGCGGCCCCTGGCGGGTGCGGACGGTGATCAAGGGCGACCAGTCGTGCATCTGCGTGTCCGCCGCCTCGGTGCTCGCCAAGGTCCACCGCGACGGCCTCATGGCCGACCTCGGCGAGGCGCACCCCGAGTTCGGCTTCGCCGACAACGCCGGCTACCCGTCCCCGGTCCACCGGGCGGCGCTGGAGGAGTTCGGGCCGACCGAGCACCACCGCCTTTCCTGGTCCTATCTCGACGGGCTGCCCGAGTGGCGCCACCTGAAGCGGGTCCGGACGGTTTCCGGGCCCGGCGGACCGGGCTCCGAGGAGTCCGTCGGCGAACAGCTCGCACTCGGTTTCTGACGGTACGTCTGGAAACTCCCGAGGTGGTCCGCCGGGCTCGCGGTCCCAATGGGTGGGGCGCCCGTGCGCGTCCGACCGGCATTTGATAGATATCCGGGTATGCCTGTCTTCCCCGAGGAGCCGGAGATCAGCGAGAGCCTCCCGGGCCCCGGCGTTCCCAGCCCCCGCGAGTCGGACGCACAAGCCCTCCGCACGCCGGCCGCCGGCGGCGCGACCACCGCCGTACCGCCGTCCGCCGGTGCCGCGCCGGCCCCGGTGCCGGGCCCCCGCCCCGCACCGCCGCGGCCGGCGGCACCGCGTGCGGCGGCCGCGCGGGCGGACCGTCCGGGGCCTTCGCCGCGCCCGAACCCGACCCCCAAGCCCAGCCCTCCGCGACCCGCGCCCCGCCCGGCGCCGGTCGAGGTCCGGCACGTCCCCGCCGCCGAGGCGGAGGCGCTGGACCGCGCGGACGAGACCGTCGACCTGCTGCTGGACGCCGGCCGCGACCCCGGCGCCATCCTGGTGCTGACGGTCGGCTCGGCGCACCCCTGGCAGCAGCACGAGCTCTCCTTCGGCGAGGAGCGCTACTGGGCGCAGCTCGCCGAGGGTGGCGACGTGTTCTACGCCGACGCCGGACTGACCCGCCCGGTCCGCCGCCCGGTGGTCGTGCTGGCCGTCAACGGCGGCCCGGCCGACCGCGCCGCCGCGGCGTACGCCAAGGCGCTGCAGCACGCCGAGGCGCTGCTGGTGGTCTGCGGCGGAGCCGACCCGGCCACCGTCGGCGGGTCGCGCGCGGCCGCCGGCGCCCGCACCCCCCGCAGGCTTCCCGCCTGAGACCCACGGCGGACCCGCGAGTCCTGGAGTCACCGGACCTGAAGGGGCCGGAGCCGACCCGAACCGACCCGAACCGACCCGACCTGACCGGATCTGACCGGATCCGGCGAGCGCGACTGGCCCGGTGCCTCTCCTGGTGCCGGGCCTCGGCGTCTCCGGGGGGGGCGCCGGTGTTCGGGGAGGCCGGGGGCGCGGCGGGGCGCGGGTACCCGTCGCGGGCCGCCGCGGACCGCGAGCGGGTGGACGGACGGTCAGCGGGTGCCGGTGCGCCGGGCCGGTTCGATCGCGGTGACCCGGGCGGGTCCCCACGGGCGCTCGGACTGGCGGGACCGCGGCGACCGCTCGGCGCGCTGCGGCCGCTGGCCGCGCGGGGCGGGCTGCGTCGTCCGCGGCGGCAGCTCCGTCACGGTGTGGAGCGGCCCCTCCGACCACGACCCCGCGTGCGGATTCCGTCCGCTCCGCCCGTCGCCGAGGATCTGCCAGCCGGCCGGGGTCAGCGCGACGTACGCCCCGCAGCGCAGCCCGTGCAGGCCGGCCGCGTCCCGCAGGGCCCACATCCAGGCGCCGTCCTGCTCCGTCCAGCCGGTCGCGCCCTCGCGGCAGCGCAGCAGGACGGCGGTCCGCTTCGCGGTGGGCAGCCGCAGGTCGTGCGGGGTGACCTGGCGCAGGTGGGTGAGGACCGCGTTGCGGTGCTGCCAGCCGTCCGTGTCGTGCGGCCAGGGGGTGAACGAGGCCGAGGCGGTCACCCGGTGCAGCGGGTCCAGGACGGCGACCACCACCGTGCCGGGCTGGGGCAGATGGCGCTGGTGCAGCTCCAGGACGAATTCGCGCGGATCGCGGAGCAGCGGGATCCCGGAGGCCGTCCAGGCCTCCAGATCGAGCACCCGTCTGGGGGCCGAACTCCGGGCGAGGGGATACTGACCTCGGTCGATTCCGCTGATCACGACCCTCCTTCCCGACCCACGGGCTCGCGGGTGCCTGCGTACGCCAGAGGCACGATCCAAAGGACCAGGCTCCGGGTACGGTCCAATTCTCAGGGCAGATGGGGTGGAGCGGCAACGATGAAATGATGAACGCCGCCCGAAAGCCAACGTTCTGCCGGATATATTCCACGGTCGCCCGGAACCGGTCCGTACACCGTCGGACCGTGATCCGGCCGGACCGGAGGGCACTGTGAAGCCTCACGAACACCGTTGTTCCTCCTTCCCGCGGCGAACTCCCGTGATCTCCCCGCCCGCCCGTTCGACGGTTCCGGCCGGTGCGGAGACGGCCCGGTGCCCGTGAATTGCTCCATTCCGGTGAAGCGGTCCCGTCGACGCGGGACGGCGGTCAGCCCTGGACCCCCAGCACCAGCGGCAGCACCGCGCCCGCTCCGGCACGGCGCAGCAGCCGGGCGGCCACGGTGACCGTCCACCCGGAGTCCACCAGGTCGTCGACCAGCAGCACCGGCCCGCCGGCGGCCGCCACCGCCGAGGCCGTCTCCGGCGGCAGGACCAGCGCGCCCGCCACCGAGTTCAGCCGCTGGGCGCTGTTGCTGCGCGAGCCGTGCGGCGGCTGCCCGGTCGCGTACTCGATCCGCCCGAGCAGCGGCAGCCGCCCGATCTCGGCGATCCTGGCACCGAGGCTGCCGACCAGTCGGGGCCGGCTGGCGGAGGCCATCGTCACCACGCCGACCGGCCGCTCCAGCCGGGCGCCGTCGGCCGCGGCCGGGCCCGCCCAGCCGCCCGGCCCGCGCGCCCAGTCGGCCAGCACGGTGACCAGGGCGTCCACCGCCTCGCCGGGGACCGGCCCGTCCGGGGCCTGGTCGTTGAGCAGCGCGCGCAGCCGGGTGCCCCAGCCGATGTCGGAGAGCCGACCGAGCGCCCGGCCCGTCTCGGCCTGCTCGCCGGCCGGGATGCGGCCCTTGAGCGGGACGCCCAGCGCGTCCATGCCGGTGGGCCAGAGCCGGCGCGGCTCGAAGCCGACGCCCGGGCGGCCGAGCGCGGCCCGGGCGGCCTCCAGGGCCTCCGGCGAGACCTCCGGCCCGTGCAGCGGCCCGGCGCAGTTGTCGCACCGGCCGCATGGCGCCGCCTGCTCGTCGTCCAGCTGGCGGCGCAGGAACTCCATCCGGCAGCCGGTGGCCGCCGCGTACTCGCGCATCGCCCGCTGCTCGGCCTCCCGGGAGGCGGCCACCTTGGCGTAGCGGGCGCCGTCGTACTCCCAGCTCCGGCCGGTGGCCGTCCAGCCGCCCTTGACCCGCCGCACGGCGCCGTCCACGTCGAGGACCTTGAGCATGGTCTCCAGCCGGGTGCGGCGCAGGTCCACCCGCGGCTCCAGCGCGGCGGTGGAGAGCGGCCGGCCGGCCTCGGCGAGCGCGTCGATGGTCCGCCGGACCTGCTCCTCGGGCGGGAAGGCGAGCGAGGCGAAGTAGCGCCAGATCGCCTCGTCCTCGCGGCCGGGCAGCAGCAGCACCTCGGCCCGGTCGACCCCGCGCCCGGCCCGGCCGACCTGCTGGTAGTAGGCGATCGGGGAGCTGGGGGAGCCCAGGTGGACGACGAAGCCGAGGTCCGGCTTGTCGAAGCCCATGCCGAGCGCGGAGGTGGCGACCAGCGCCTTGACCCGGTTGGCCAGCAGGTCGGCCTCGGCGGTGCGGCGCTCGGCGTCCTCGGTGCGGCCCGAGTAGGAGGCCACCGTGAAGCCGCGTTCGCGCAGGAAGGCCGTCACCTCGTCGGCGGCGGCGACCGTGAGGGTGTACACGATGCCGGAGCCGGGCAGCCGGTCGAGGTGGTCGGCGAGCCAGGCCAGCCGGTGCGCCGGGTCGGGCAGGGTCAGCACGCCGAGGGTGAGGCTCTCGCGGTCGAGCGGGCCGCGCAGCACGAGCGCGTGCTCGTCGCCCGCGCCGGTGCCCAGCTGCTCGGCGACGTCCGCGGTGACCCGGGAGTTGGCCGTGGCGGTGGTGGCCAGTACCGGGACGCCCGGCTGGAGCTCGGCGAGCATGGTGCGCAGCCGGCGGTAGTCGGGGCGGAAGTCGTGGCCCCAGTCGGAGATGCAGTGGGCCTCGTCGACCACCAGCAGGCCGGTGGAGGCGGCGAGCTTGGGGAGCACGTGGTCGCGGAAGTCCGGGTTGTTCAGCCGCTCGGGGCTGACCAGCAGGACGTCCACCTCCCCGGCGGTGACCTCGGCCTGGACGGCGTCCCACTCGTCGGTGTTGGCGGAGTTGATGGTGCGGGCGCGGATGCCGGCCCGGGCCGCCGAGTCCACCTGGTTGCGCATCAGGGCGAGCAGCGGGGAGACGATCACGGTCGGACCGGCGCCGCGTGCCCGCAGCAGCGCGGTGGCGATGAAGTAGACGGCGGACTTGCCCCAGCCGGTGCGCTGCACCACCAGGGCCCGGCGGTGGTCGACGACCAGGGCCTCGATGGCCGTCCACTGGTCCTCGCGGAGGGTGGCGCCGGGGCCGGCCAGCTCGCGCAGGACGGCCTCGGCCCGCGCCCGGACCTCGGCGCGGTCGGCGGCGGTGGCGGTGGTGTGGGTCTTCGGCTGCTGCATGGCCCCCATGTAACCCCGAGGAACCGACACGGGGCGAACGGCGGCGGTCGGGGAGCGGGCGGAGCGGGGAGGCGTTTCATCCGTTCTTCTGCTGAACGGCAGCCGTTTTTCCCCCGGGAGAGTGGCTCGGCGATACGCCGTTCGAGGGAGGAGTTATTCACAGGCCGGGTTTGTCCACAGGTTCGGAGGAGGTTTCCGGAGGGTCCGGAGAAATGCGGCAGCCTTCGGGCCATGACCGACACGCGCATCGCTCTTCCCTTCGGCGACGGCCCCGACGGCCGTCCGATCACCATGCGGGGCCCGGCCGACATGGCCGAGGTGCTGCCCTACCTGCTCGGCTTCTTCCCCGACGACAGCATCGTCGCGGTCGGCCTCCAGCCGCCCGGCCTGCACCAGGGCGGGGTGATCCGGCTGGACATCCCCGAGTCGGCCGAGGAGTGGCCGGCCGCCGCCGAGGAGACGGCCGCCCTCCTCGTCGGGCTCTCCGAGCGGCAGGCCCGCAGACCGGTCCAGGTCCTCCTCTACCTCTGCCAGGATCCCGCCGGGCCGGGGCCGGCGGGCGGCACGGCCCGCCGGTGGCGGAGCGGCTGCGCCCGCTCGCGGAGCGGTTGCAGCAGGCCTTCGAGGGCCGCGGGGTGCGGGTCAAGGAGTCGCTGTGCGTCTCGGCGGGCCGCTGGTCGTCCTTCCTCTGCACGCGGCAGGGGTGCTGCGATCCGGCGGGGCACCCGATCCGGCGGACGCCCGGTCCCGGTCCGGTCGCGGTGGCGGCGACCGTGGCCGGCCTGGCGCCGCGCGGCAGCCGCCGGGAGATCCTGGCCGGGCTGGCCCCGGTCGGCCCGCCGGCGGCGGAGGCCGTGCGGAGCGCGCTGGCCCGGGCCGGGGCCCGGCCCGCGCCGGGGCGGCGGCCGTCGATCGACCGGCGGGGGCACGAGGAACTGCTCGACGCGGCGGTCGCCGAGTTCATGGCCGGGGCCACGGCGCTCGACGACGACCGGGCGGCGCGGCTACTGCTGGCGCTCCAGGACCGGATCATCCGGGACCGCGCGGCCGAGTACGCCAGACCGGACGAGCTCGCGTCCGTCCAACGGCTCTGGCGGTTCCTGGCCACCCGCTGCGTGGCGCCCTACGAGAGCTGCGCCGCGCCGCCGCTCACCCTGCTGGCCTGGGCCTCGTGGGTCGCGGGGGACGACGCCACCGCGCGGGTGGTGCTCGGCCACACGCTCCGCCACCACCCCTCCTACCTGCTGGCGCAGCTGCTGTACGAGTCCCTGAACGGCGGCTTCGCGCCGGACACGCTGCTGGCGAGCGTGGAGGAGGAGCGCCGCCGCCGGACCGGGCGGGAGGAGCGGGAGCGGGCGTCGGCCGAGGCGTCGGCCGAAGGCGAGTCGGCGGAGGCCGGGCCGCCGTCGGCGCCGCCCCCGCCGGTCCCCGCCGCCGGTGGGGGCGTTCCCGGGACGGCTCGTCGTCGGGGCCGTCGGCGGCGCGGCCGTCCGGTCACGGGGGCGGCGGAGGCGGAGGGCGCGGCGACCGGCGGGGCCGGGGCGGGGCGGGCCTCCGAGGAGGAGGCGGGCCCCGACCGCCCGTCCGGGGCGCCGCCCGGGCGGAGCGGTACGGGTGCCGCCGGCGGCGGTGGGAGCACCGGGGCCCGCACCGCGCGGGTGCGGTGCAGGGCGGCCGGTACCCGCGCGGTCACCGGGCCGACGGCGGGGTGCCGGCCGCCGGAGCGGCCGCGCGGCCCGCGCGCGACACGGATCGCCCGCCCGGTCCCCCGGCCGTCGCCCTCCCCGGCGGGCGGCTGCCGGTGGGGCCGGTTCCGGGGCGCGCGCGGCGCGGGGGCGGAACGCCATGGCCGCTGACGTCCCGGCGGTCGCGGTGGGCGGGACGGGTCCGCCCCGCCCGCCCGCCGCGGCCGGTGGCGGTGCCGGCCTCGGCGGCGCGCTACGCCTCGCCGCGCGCCATCGCGATCAGGCGGTCGAGCACCTTGCCCCCGCTGACCCGCAGGCCGTCGTGCTCCCACTCGTTGGTGATCCAGGTCCGCAGCCCCCGCACGGACCGCGCGGTCTCCAGCGAGTGGGCGGTGTCGACGTACATGTCGTCGTGGTAGACCGCTGCCACGACCGGCACCTCGTTCGCCGCCAGCCGGGCGGGGTCGTAGAGGTCGGGCCAGTCGGTGCGGGCGGCGAGCAGCTCCGCCGTCCCCTTCAGCGGGCGCAGCGCCGGGTCGGTGTCGAACATCCAGGGGTAGATCATCTCCCCGGTGAACAGCACCGGCGCGTCCGACTCCAGCGCGGCCCGGGCGTCGAACTCCGGGAACTCCGCGCGGACGCGCGCGGCGGACCAGCCGGTGCCGGCCGGGTCCACCGAGCGCTGGCCGTAGATCGACTCGTGCAGGACGGCGTAGAGCGGGCCCTGCGCGAAGGAGAGCTGCGCCTGGGCGCCGGCGAGGAAGGTGTCGGAGAGCTCGGGGCCGACCGCACCCTCCACCCAGGCCTCCTCCAGCAGGTAGTGGAGGGTCCCGGAGCCGCTGCCGCCGCCGAGCAGCAGCCCGAGCGCCTGGAACGCCTCGACGGTGAGCCGCCCGCCGTCGGGCAGGACGGCGGGGGCGTCGGCCAGGTGCGCGGCGATCCGCCGCACCGCCTCGACGTCCTGCGGGAAGCGCGCGTAGTGGTCCTCGTTCTTGCGGACGACGCGCGGGTAGGCGGCGCGGTAGACGTCGTCGGCGGAGCTGCGCAGCCCGGCCAGGCCGCCGGTGATGAAGGCCTGGTCCAGTCCCTCGGGAGCGACGGAGAGGTATGTGAGGGTGCAGAAGCCGCCGAAGCTCTGACCGAGCACGCTCCACCGGCGGTCGTCGCCGAGCAGCCGGCGGCGGATCAGCTCGGCGTCCCGCACGATCGCATCGGCCCGGAAGTGCGCCAGGTAGTCGGCCTGCTCCTTGGCGCCGCCCCGCCGCGCCAGCGTCTGCCGGGTGGCGGGCGTGGACCGCCCGGTGCCGCGCTGGTCGAGCAGGAGCACCCGGTAGTCGTCGAGCGCGCGCTCCAGCCAGCCGTCCCGGCCCAGCGGACGGCCGGCCTTGCCGCCCGGGCCGCCCTGGAGGAACAGCAGCCAGGGCAGGCCGGTGTCCTCGCGGCGGCCCGAGGCGACCACCTCGCGGGCGTACACCTCGATCTGCTCGCCCTGCGGGGCGGCGTGGTCGAGCGGTACCTGGAAGACGTGGTCGGTGAAGGCAATCCCGGGCAGCCGGCTGGCGGTGGACATACAACTCCTCGGTCTCTGCTGGTCACAGCCGTCGCATCGGCCCCGGACGGGGTTGCCGGTGGCGGGGCCGCGACCCCCGCACCGTATCCTGGCCGCGGCCCGGGGCCGCCCCGGCGGCCACCGCCCGCGACCGCCCACCCGGCGGCCCGTGCCTCCGGGCACGGTGGCCCGGCGGCGGCAGCGGTTCGGGCGGGAACCGGACCACGGCCGCCCGGTGGGCGTGACCTGCCACCGGTCTGCGGCGTTCACCCCCGGGGGCTTGTGCCCGGGCGCCGGCCGCGCCGCGGGGGACGGGGCCCCGGTGCGGGCGGGCCGCGGGGCCCGGGAGGCGCGCCGGACGGTACGGCGCGGACGGCACGCGGACGGCCGGGCGCGACCACGCCCGGGAACGCACGGCGCGGGGCCGGTACCGGTTCGGTACCCGGCACCGCTTGGCACGGCCCGGCACCGGGTACGGCCAGACACGGCACAGCGGTCGGCGGGGCGTCCGCCGGACCGGTACCAGCACGCACGCGATCGAACATGCTCGCGGCCCACGGCCCTGACCGGCCACCGGACCGCCGAGGGGAGGAGAGTCCGGTGACCGCGATGAGGCCGCCACAGGCCACGCCCGCCGAGAGCGTGGTCGGCGCGCCGAGACCGGCCGGTCGGCCGGAGCAGGCCCAGCCGGCCGGCCCCGGCGGCCCGTCCCGGCCCGCGCCGCCGCGCCCGCAGCCGGCCGCCACCCACCACGCGGTGCTCTGCGTGAACGCGCCCGCGATGGCCGCCTCGGGCCCCGACGGCCAGCTGCGCGGGCACGGTCTGCACGGCTTCTACCGCTCCGGCGTCCGGGTGGTGGCCCGGATGGAGCTGCGCCTCGGTGGCGTCGAGCCGCTTCCGCTCCAGGGCACCCTGACCTCGGCGGCGCAGGCCCGCTTCCTGGGCGCCGTCCGCGTCCCCGGCGACCTCGACCCGGACCCGGCGCTCACCGTCGAGCGGCTGCGCCACGCCGACGGCGTCGAGACCGTCACGGTGCGCAACGCCGGCAGCCGTCCGGTCCGGCTGCCGCTGGAGATCGCGCTCGGCACCGACCTCGGCCCGGTCGGCGAGATCGCCACCGGCCACCGGCCACCGGACCTGCCCGGCCAGGTGCAGTCCGCCGGGCTGCGCTGGGCGGGGCCGACCCACAGCGCCGCGGTCAGCGCCCAGCCCTCGCCGCACGCCGTGCTGGCCGGAGCCGGTGTGCTGCGCTGGGACCTGGAGGTCCAGCCGGGCGCGCGCTGGTCGGTCGAGCTGCGGGCCGTGCTGGAGAGCACCGTGCCCGCCCCGCGTCCGCCGGGCGGCCGCGGCACCGGGGTCCCGCTCCCGTGGGCCGAACCCGAGGTGCGCTGCGACGACACGCGCGCGGGTCTGGTGGTGTCGCGCTCCCTCGACGCCCTCGGCGGACTGCTGTTCGCGGACCCCGACCGGCCCACCGACCTCTACCTGGCCTCCGGTGCGCCCTGGCGGTTCGGCCTCGCCCCGGCCGACGCGCTCTGGGCGGCCCGGCTGACCCTGCCGCTCGGCACCCGGCTCGCCGCCGGCACCCTGCGCGCCCTGGCCCGCCGTCAGCAGCCGGCCGGCGCCCCCGGCCAGGGGCCCCACCGCACCGAGGGGCTGCTCCCCGGCGCGCTGCGGCACGGCGGTCCCGAGCTTCCGCCGACCTGCACCGCCACCGAGGCGACCCTGCTGTTCGTCACCGTGCTGGCCGAGGCCTGGCGCTGGGGCCTGCCCCGGGCGGAGGCCGCCGAACTCCTCCCGGCCGCCGAGCGGGCGCTCGGAGCGCTGCGCGACGGCCTGGTGGACGGCTTCGTGACCGACCTGAGCCGTCCGGTCGAGGAGCGGTCGGCCCAGCCGGTGCCGGCCCGCGCCGAGGTGCAGGCCCAGGCGCACCGGGCCGCCCTGCACGGCGCCGACCTCCTGGACGCCTTCGGCCGGCCCGGCGCGGAGGAGTGGCGCGACTGGGCGGCCGCCCTGCGCGGCCGGTTCCGCGAACGGTTCTGGGTGGACGACCTCTCCGGCGGCCGTCCCGCGGCCGGGCTCGCCCCGGGAGGGCGGCCGCTGCCCGCCGTCGCCGCCTCGCTGGTCCACCTCCTCGACCCCGGCCTCGCCGCCGACGGCGGCCGGCACGAGAGCCTGCTGGAGCGCGAGCAGACCAGGCTGCTCGCCCAGCGGCTGGCCGCGCCCGAACTCGACAGCGGCTGGGGGCTGCGCACCCTCAGCGCCAAGTCGCCCCGGTTCAACCCGCTGGGCCACCGCAGCGGGGCGGTGCGGGTGCACGAGACCGCCCTCGCCGTCGCCGGGCTCGCGGAGGCCGGCTACGAGAACGAGGCCGGGGCCCTGCTGGAGGGCCTGCTCGGCGCCGCCGCCCACTTCGAGGGCCGGCTGCCCGAGATGTACGCGGGGGAGCAGTGGACGCCCGGCAGTCCGCCGGTGCCGCATCCGGGGGCCTGCCGGCCGGCGGCGGTCTCGGCCGCCGGGGCCGCGCACGCGGTGTTCGCGCTCGCCGGGGTCCGGCCGGACGTCCCCGGCGGGCGGGTGCTGGTCCGCCCGGCCAGCACGGCGCCGCTCGGGGAACTGGAACTGACGGGGCTGCGGGTGGCCGGTGAGCCGTTCTCGGTGCGGGTCAGCCGGATCGGCGTGGCGATGGTCGAGGAGGCGTCCGCCGAACTCCAGTTGGTGGCCCGCTGACGCCGCCTCCGCCTCCGCCGCCGCCCCCGCTGCCGTCTCCGCCCGCGGCGCCCGCGCGCGGGGCGGACGGCGGCAGGGGCCGCCGCAGCACGGCCCGTACGCGGGCCTGTGCTTATCGTCAGAGAGACGACTATGATCGTCGCCATGTCGCGTTATGACCCGTCGGCCTTCCCCCCGTTCGCAGTCACGGTCGACCTGGTCGTGCTGACGGTGCGCGAGCACGCGCTCTGCGCCCTGCTGGTCCGCCGTGGCGAGCCGCCCTACCAGGGCTACTGGGCGCTCCCCGGGGGATTCGTGCGCCCCGACGAGGGACTGGCCGAGGCCGCCTCGCGGGAGCTCGCCGAGGAGACCGGCCTGCGCGCCTACTCCGCCCCCGGCCACGACGCGGCCGCGCCCGGCACCGCCGGTGCCCACCTGGAACAGCTCGCCACCTACGGCCACCCCCAGCGCGACCCCCGGATGCGGGTGGTCAGCGTGGCCTACCTGGTCCTCGCGCCCGATCTGCCGACCCCGCGCGCCGGCGGCGACGCCAGCAGCGCCCGCTGGGCCCCGGTCACCGAACTCCTCGGCCCCGACCAGGTCGACGGCGTCCCGCTCGCCTTCGACCACGGGCTGATCCTGGCGGACGGGGTGGAGCGGGCCCGCTCCAAGATCGAGTACTCCTCCCTCGCGACGGCCTTCTGCTCGCCCGAGTTCACCGTCGGCGAGCTGCGCCGGGTCTACGAGGCGGTCTGGGGCGTGGTCCTCGACCCGCGGAACTTCCACCGCAAGGTGACCGGCACCCCGGGCTTCCTGCTGCCCTCGGGCGGAACGACGACCCGTCAGGGCGGGCGCCCGGCGCAGCTGTTCACCTCCGGCGGCGCCAATGTGCTCAACCCGCCGATGCTGCGCCCGGAGTCCTGAGCCGCCGCGGCGGGTGGTCCTGACGTCTCGGTCGCAGGATCGGATTGTCCCCTGATCGGGTGAGGTGTGCGGGCGGTGCGCCCGTGCCGCTCCCGCAATGCCCGGAATCGCCGGTGCGGACCCCTAATGTGCTGGCGCGGAACCGTGCGGAGGCGACCCTGCGCCGTGCGGACCAGGTCGGCCGAGGGCATGGGAGCAGCCAGCGATGATCCAGATCACCGGACTGACCAAGGTCTACCGCCGGGGAGCCCCACCGGCGGTGCTGGATCTGACCTTCGAGGCCCGCCCGGGCACGGTGACGGCGCTGCTCGGCCCCGAGGGGGCGGGCAAGTCGACCGCGCTGCGGCTGATGGTGGAACTCGAACGGGGCCGGGGCGTCACCCTGTTCGCCGGCCGCACCTACCGCCGGCTGCGGCGGCCCGAGCACGAGGTCGGCGTGGTCCTGGCCGGACCGGGCGGCACGAGCGGCGCCGCGGACCACGCCGGCCACCCCGACCGGAAGGCCCGGGGCCACCTCCGGATGCTGGCCGCGGCCGTCGGGGTGCCGGTCCGGCGGGCCGACGAACTCCTCGAACAGATCCGGCTGGCGGCCGTCGCCGACCAGCGCCTGCGCACCTTCTCGCCCGGGATGCACCGGCGGCTCGCCCTCGCCGCCGCACTGCTCGGCGAGCCCGGCACCCTGCTGCTGGACGCGCCCACCGAGGGGCTCTCCCCGCGCAACGTGGAGTGGTTCCACTCCTTCCTGCGCTCCTTCGGCGCCGCCGGCGGCACGGTGCTGGCCACCACCCGCTCCCCGCAGGAGGCCGCGCGGTTCGCCGACCGGGTGATCACCCTGGACGAGGGCCGGATGGCGGCCGACCAACCGGTGGCGGAGTTCCGGCGCACCCGGATCAGCCCCGAGGTCGCCGTCCGGGGCCCGCAGATGGCCCGGCTCGCGGACCTGCTGACGGGCCACGGCGCACAGGTCCGCCGGGACGGCGGGGCCGGGCTCGCGGTGGCCGGGATCGGGCGGACCGAGATCGGCGAACTCGCCTACCGGCACGGCATCCTGCTGCACGAACTCGCCGACCGGGCGGTCGAGCAGCCCGCCCCGCGGGCCGCCCTGCCGGCCGGCTCCGGGCGGTCCGGCCACCTCCGGGTGCAGGCCGGCCCCGGCTCGGCCCGCCCCTCGGGGAGCCGGGCGGCGGGGGCCGCCGCGAAGGAGCGGCCGCCGGAGCGGGCGACCGCACCGGCCTCGGCCGAACAGACGATGGCGATGGCGGTGGCCCAACGGTCGCCGGCGGACGACCGGCCGGCGACGGGGAAGCCGGCCCCGGACGGGACGGCACCGGAGAGGACCGTCCCGGACGCCGCCGCACCGGACACGGCGCCCGCCGCCGACCGGGACCGGGGCCCCGCGCCGACCCTCGCCCTCCCGGTCGCGGCGGTCGCCGGTCTCTCGGCCGCGACCGCGCTGTCCGCGCTCACCGCCCGAAGCGGGATCCGGGCGGTCCCCCGGCGCCCGGCCACCGGAGGCGGGCGGACCCGGCCACCGGCCGGGGGGAGGCACGGGAGCGCCGAGAACGGGGCCGGAGTCGGAGTCGGAGCCGGAGTCGGCGGTGTCGGAGTCGGGAAACAGCAGGAGGACGAGGAGCCCTCGCCGACCGTCGCCGTGGACCGGCTCTTCCGGGACGGGCTGAGCGGCCTCTCCCGCCCGGTGGACGGCCGCCCCGGCGGGGAAGCGGAGCCGAGGGCCGACGACACCATCCGCCTGGGCCGTGTCGTGCACCCCGCCCCCGAGCACCCCGCCCCCGAGCACGCCGGCGTCGAGCGGCAGGCCGCCGAGCACCCGGGGGCGGACCGGGGCGGCGTCGCCGTTCCCGTGACCTCTGACCTTCGGAGCGAGTGAAGCGTGCGAGTTCTGGCCTACGAGCTGCGCCGGGTGCGCGGCCTGCGTTCGACCTGGCTGCTGCTCGGCCTGGTCCTGCTCTGCGACGCCGTGGTCGCCGGTCTGCTGGCGGCCCGGACGTCCGACGGGGAGCTCGGCGGTGCGGCGGCGGTGCGGCTGCTGACGGCGGCGGTGCCCCTGCTGCCGCTGCCCTTCGCGGCGCTGGGCGCCGGACTGCTGGGCGCGCTGTCGTACGGGCAGGAGGTGCGGCACCCGGGGCTGCCGGCCTCGCAGGTGGGCTATCCGCGCCGGGTCCGGCTGCTGGCGGGCAAGCTGCTGGTGACCGGTGCGATCGCGGCGCCGCTGGCCCTGGTGACGCTGCTGGTCGACGCGGCGACCGTGCACCTCGCGCTCCCGGCCGGGGTGACGGTCGCGGCCGCCGCCGACCCGGCCGCGCTGTCGGACCGGGTCGCGCGGGTACTGGCCGCGGCCGGCGCGGGTGGGTTCGGCGAGCTGCCGGGGGTGCCGGCGCCGCTGGCCCTGGGGGCCGGGCACGGGGCGCCGGCCGCGCTGCTGGCGTTCGTCCTGCTGGTGGTCGTGGCGGGCTGGACCGGGGTGCTGGCGGCCGCGCTGACCCGGAGCACGGCGGCCGGGGTGCTGCTGCTCTGCGCGCTGCCGCCGCTGCTGGAGTCCGGGGTGGCGCTGGTGCTGCGGCGGACCGGGACGGCCTGGCCGCCCCGGGCGGCGGAGCTGCTGCCGTTCCACTCCGGGATCGAGTGGGCGTACGGATGGGTGTACGGCGGGGGCCGCCGGGTTGCGGAGAGCGGCTCGGTGCTCTCCGATCCGGCGCTGCTGGCCGCGGTGGCGGTCCCGGCCCTCGTGTTGCTGCTGGTCACCCTGGCGGTGCAGGTCAGGCGCCGGGCGCTGTGAACCGCGGCCCGTCGGGGCGGTTCGTCAAGATCGACCAAGGGTGACCGCAATGCGAGCTTCGCCCTGATAAGAAGTCAATTATCCAGTCACGGTCGATCACCCTTTCGTGTGCTTTTCACGAGAATTCTCAAGCTGCGCCCGCCGATCGCCGACAAAGGAGCTGTGAACACCCTTGCGCACCCCACCATGACCCCCGCCCGCTCCGCCGACGGGGCCATCCCCGGCCCCGCCGACCTGGACCGCTTCTCCTACGCCGACCGGCCCACCCCGCCGGCGCCCCGTTGGGAGGGCGCCGAGTCGGACCTCGCCCGGGTCGGCCGCAAGACCACCAGCAGCCGTGGCCGCGGCCTGCACGGCCAGCTCGTCCAGCAGCTCGGCCAGATGATCGTCTCCGGCGACCTCGGCGCCGACCGGCCGCTCGTCCCCGAGGAGATCGGCCAGCGGTTCGAGGTCTCCCGCACCGTCGTCCGCGAGTCGCTGCGGGTGCTGGAGGCCAAGGGCCTGGTCAGCGCCCGGCCCAACGTCGGCACCCGGGTCCGTCCGGTCAGCGACTGGAACCTGCTCGACCCGGACATCATCGAGTGGCGCGCCTTCGGCCCGCAGCGCGACGAACAGCGCCGGGAGCTGTTCGAGCTCCGCTGGGCGATCGAGCCGCTGGCCTCCCGGCTGGCCTCCGGCCACGGCCGGGAGGACGTCCAGCAGCGGCTGGCCGAGCTGGTCGAGATCATGGGGCACGCCTGCGCCCAGGCGGACCTCGCCACCTACGCCCGCGCCGACGCCGAGCTGCACGGCCTGGTCCTGCAGCTGGCGGGCAACCGGATGCTGGAGCACCTCTCCGGGATCGTCGCCTGCGCGCTCCAGGTGTCCGGCGGTCCGGCCACCTCCTGCGAGCGGCCCTCGGAGCCCTCGGTCGGGCTGCACGCCCGGCTGGTGGACGCGCTCGGCACCGGTGACGGCACCGCCGCCGAGACCGCGATGCGGGCGCTGCTCACCGTCCACCCCGAGATCGAGCCCTCCGTCCCGGCGCCCCGGGAGCACTGAGCGGACCGTTCGGCGACCGGGCGCCGCAACCCCCGCCCCGCGACCCGTTCACGGACCGCCCCGTCATGATCCGTCCGACCGCGACCGTCCCGCGGCTTCCCGCCGCTCCCTCCGCGACCCCGGCCCTCCGGCTGCCGTTACGGTGCAGCCGGGGGGCCTCCGCACGCGTGCCCGGGGACGCTCCCCGAGCATTGAGTGTCGTGTCCATGGGGAACGATTCCGTCGCGGGTGGGGGATGATGTAAGCCGGCCCCGGGCCGCGGCCGCCATCCGGTGTGACCCGCGACACGAAGGCCATGCGTAACACTTGACGAGTAGCAGCGATGTGTCCTGAGCGGAAGCAGCTCCGGAATACCCCAACATGTCAGAATGCTGTGTTGGTCTGCGGCGCTGCTGCCGTCCTGCAAACCCAGTCCTCAAGCCCGAGTCGGTCGGAATCGACACCGCGTGCCCGACGCGCGATCTCCTTCCCCGCCCGCTCGGGCGGCCGGTACGGGTTCGAGTCCACTCATCGTCCGAGAGGTTGTTCGTGTCGGCCAGCACATCCCGTTCGCTTCCCCCCGAGATCGCCGAGTCCGCGGCTCTGCTGGCGCTCATCGAGCGGGGCAAGGCCCAGGGGCAGATCGCCGGTGACGACGTGCGCCAGGCGTTCGAGGCGGACCAGATCCCGGTCACCAAGTGGAAGAACGTCATGCGCAGCCTCAACCAGGTGCTGATTGAGGAGGGGGTGGACCTCATGGTCAGCGCGGCCGAACCGGCCGGCGCCAAGCGCAAGAGCGTTGCTGCCAAGAGCCCCGCCAAGCGCACGGCGACCAAGGCGGTCACCACCCGGACCCCGGCCGCTCCGTCGGCCCCGACCAAGCCGCCCGTGCGCATCGCGCCCGGTGCGACCATCTCCACCCCGGCGGTCGCGGCCGCCGCCGCGCCGGTCAGCACGGTGTCCGCCGAGATCACCGCCGAGTCGGCCCCGTCCGTCGCCGAGGCGAAGTCGGCCCCGGCGAAGAAGGCCGCGCCGGCCAAGAAGGCCGCCGCCAAGAAGACCGCCGCGCCGGCCAAGAAGACCGCCGCCAAGAAGACCGCCGCCGGCAAGACGGCCAAGGGCGACGAGGAGCTGCTCGGCGAGGAGGAGCTGCTGGAGGAGGTGGCCCTGCCGGGCGACAAGCCCGGTACCGAGGGCGACGCTCCGGAGGAGGAGTCGGAGGGCTTCGTCCTCTCCGACGACGACGAGGACGACGCTCCGGCCCAGCAGGTGGCGGTCGCCGGTGCCACCGCCGACCCGGTCAAGGACTACCTGAAGCAGATCGGCAAGGTCCCGCTGCTCAACGCCGAGCAGGAGGTCGAGCTCGCCAAGCGGATCGAGGCCGGCCTGTTCGCCGAGGACAAGCTCTCGGCCGCCGACAAGCTCGCCCCCAAGCTCAAGCGCGAGCTGGAGATCATCGCCGAGGACGGCCGCCGCGCCAAGAACCACCTGCTGGAGGCCAACCTCCGCCTGGTGGTCTCGCTGGCCAAGCGCTACACCGGTCGCGGCATGCTCTTCCTGGACCTCATCCAGGAGGGCAACCTCGGTCTGATCCGTGCGGTCGAGAAGTTCGACTACACCAAGGGCTACAAGTTCTCCACCTACGCGACCTGGTGGATCCGCCAGGCGATCACCCGCGCGATGGCCGACCAGGCCCGCACCATCCGTATCCCGGTGCACATGGTCGAGGTCATCAACAAGCTGGCCCGCGTCCAGCGCCAGATGCTCCAGGACCTGGGCCGCGAGCCCACTCCGGAGGAGCTGGCCAAGGAACTCGACATGACCCCCGAGAAGGTCATCGAGGTCCAGAAGTACGGTCGCGAGCCCATCTCGCTGCACACCCCGCTGGGCGAGGACGGCGACAGCGAGTTCGGTGACCTCATCGAGGACTCCGAGGCGGTCGTCCCGGCCGACGCGGTCTCCTTCACCCTGCTCCAGGAGCAGCTGCACTCGGTGCTGGACACCCTGTCCGAGCGCGAGGCGGGCGTGGTCTCGATGCGCTTCGGCCTGACGGACGGTCAGCCGAAGACGCTGGACGAGATCGGCAAGGTGTACGGGGTCACCCGTGAGCGCATCCGCCAGATCGAGTCGAAGACCATGTCCAAGCTGCGTCACCCGTCGCGCTCCCAGGTGCTGCGCGACTACCTGGACTGATCACCGTCCGACCACCGGTACCGGTCACCGGTGCCGACCGGAAGGCCCGGAGCCCCGCGCTCCGGGCCTTCCGGCTGTTCGGGGCGGGTGGGTGTCAGCGTCCGGGTGGCCGTTGTCCCTCGTCCGGGTGGCGGTGCGGCGGCGAGCGGTCGCGGACCGTATCCGGTCACCTACGCTGTGCCGGTTGCCTGCTGCCGAGCCACCTGGAGACACGGTGTCGCCCACCCCGGACCGTCCGGACCGCGCCGACCTGCCGATCCCCGCGCCCGCCGTCGCCCCCGTCGACGCGCCCGCCGGGTCCGGCGCACCCGATCCCGCGGGCCGGGTGTCCCGGCGGCGCCGGGCCGCCGCGCTGGCGCTGCTGGCCGCACTGCCCGCGCCGCTGCTCGTCCTCGGTCCGGCCGCCCCGGCCGCCCAGGCCCGGCCGCAGGGCCGGATCGTCGGTGGCGAGGCGGTGAGCACGGGCGACCATCCGTGGGTGGTCGCGCTGTCCAGCCGCCAGCAGTTCGGCTCCGGCCGCTCGGGGCAGTTCTGCGGGGGAGCGCTGGTCACCCCGACCAAGGTGGTCACCGCGGCGCACTGCTTCTACGACGAGTCCACCGGGCGGCAGGTGGACCGGCCCGGCCTGCGGGTGGTGGTCGGCCGGGACGACCTGAGGGGCTCGGCCGGCCAGGAGGTGGCGGTGCGCGGCGTCTGGGTCCACCCCGACTACTCCTTCACCACCAACATGAACGACGTGGCGGTGGTCACCCTGAGCGAGTCGCAGCCGGGCCGGCCGCTGATCGATCTGGTCGGCCAGGGCGAGACGGAGTCGTACCGGCCCGGGACCAGGGCGCAGGTGTACGGCTGGGGTGACACCACCGGCCACGGCGACTACTCGCCCTCGCTGCGCGGTGTGGACGTGCCGATCGTGCCCGACCAGGCCTGCGCGCAGGCCTACCCGGGCGGCCCGGACGGGCGGTTCGACGCCCGGGGCATGGTGTGCGCGGGCGAGCAGCGGGGCGGCAGGGACGCCTGCCAGGGGGACAGCGGGGGCCCGCTGGTGGTCGCCGGCCGGCTGGCCGGGCTGGTCTCCTGGGGGACCGGCTGCGCGGAGGCCGCCCACCCGGGCGTCTACACCCGGATCTCCTCGGTCGCCGGCGCGGTGCGCGCCGTCCTGTAACCGGACGGGCACCCGGTGTTGACCGTTCGGGCGGCGGCCGGCAGGGGCGGTCGGAGTCGGTCGGAGTCGATCCGGGAACGACGAAGCCGGGCGACCGGCCCCCGAAGGGGTGGTCACCCGGCTCACTCGGTCACGCGCGGTGCGCGACCGGACACACAGCTCGACGCTGGTTCCTGTGGGGCGCCGTGATCAGCGCTCGTCGTCGTTGGCCGTGGCGGACGTGCTGCCCAGGCGGCCGCTCTCGTCCTGTATCTCCACGGCGATCTTCTTGAGCTCGGGCTCGAACTTCCGGCCGTGGTGGGCGCAGAAGAGCAGCTCTCCGCCGCTGGCGAGTACGACGCGCAGGTAGGCCTGGGCGCCGCAGCGGTCGCAGCGGTCAGCCGCGGTGAGCGGGCTCGCAGGTGTCAGAACAGTAGTCACGTCGCCTCTTCTCTAGCTCGACGAGCTGTCGTACCAGGGTCAACATCCAACCAGGCCGAAAACGTTCCCGCTCGTGGCTTTTCTTCTCTGAGGATTCTGCTGTGTTGATGAGGACGTGCCCCGGGGGCCGGTGGTTCATGCGTACCGAATCCCAGGATCCGCCCGTCGCTCGAACGCCCGATCGGAACCGGATGTAAGAGTCCGCGTAGCATAATCCTCTGCTGGGTTGGAGCATAAGCCCCGTCCTGGGCCCCGGTAGCCTGCATAACGGCAGTTCCGGAGCCTGCGACCGGTCCCACGATCCGCCAGGAGCGGTGGTACCGGGAGGAGATGGAGCCCCGGCGTCCCCGATCCGGCACGACCCTTGTTCGCGGAGCGCGTACAAGCTGCGCGGGACCGGCCCGCCGTGCTGTGCACCCAGCGGAGGGGTGCGCACACGGAGGGGAAACGGCTGTCGGTGCGGTGTGCTGCACTGGCGGGCGGTCCGGACGTGTCCGGATGTGACCGATGAGACAGAACTTGACCGAGGAGAGTGCCGCGTGAGTGCCGAAACGACCGTGCCGTCCGCTCTGCTGGCCGGCGACGACGGTTCCAACTACACCGCTCGGCACCTGCTCGTCCTGGAGGGCCTGGAGGCGGTCCGCAAGCGCCCCGGCATGTACATCGGCTCGACCGACAGCCGGGGCCTCATGCACTGCCTCTGGGAGATCATCGACAACTCCGTCGACGAGGCGCTGGGCGGCTACTGCGACCGGATCGAGGTCGTGCTGCACGAGGACTCCTCGGTCGAGGTCCGCGACAACGGCCGCGGGATCCCGGTGGACGTCGAGCCGAAGACCGGGCTGTCCGGCGTCGAGGTCGTGATGACCAAGCTGCACGCCGGCGGCAAGTTCGGCGGCGGCTCCTACGCGGCCTCCGGCGGTCTGCACGGCGTCGGTGCCTCCGTCGTCAACGCGCTCTCCGCCCGGCTGGACGTCGAGGTCGACCGCGGCGGCCACACCCACGCGATCAGCTTCCGCCGGGGCACCCCCGGCATCTTCACCGAGACCAGCCCGGACGCCCCGTTCGAGCCGGCCAACGGCCTGACCAAGGCCCGCAAGGTGCCCAAGACCCGCACCGGCACCCGGATCCGGTACTGGGCCGACCGGCAGATCTTCCTCAAGGACGCCCGGCTCTCCCTGGAGAACCTGCACGCCCGGGCCCGGCAGACCGCCTTCCTGGTGCCCGGCCTGACCATCGTGGTGCGTGACGAGCGGCTCACCGAGAGCGAGAAGGTCGACGAGAGCACCTTCCGCTTCGACGGCGGCATCACCGAGTTCTGCGAGTTCCTGGCGCCCGACAAGCCGATCTGCGACGTGCTGCGGCTGCACGGCGAGGGCACCTTCAAGGAGACCGTGCCGGTCCTGGACGACCTCGGCCACATGACGCCGACCGAGGTCACCCGGCACCTCGGGGTGGACATCGCGCTGCGCTGGGGCGCCGGGTACGACACCACGCTCCGCTCCTTCGTCAACATCATCGCCACCCCCAAGGGCGGAACCCACGTCACCGGCTTCGAGCGCTCGCTGGCCAAGACCGTCAACGAGGCGCTGCGCAGCGCCAAGGTGCTGCGCGTCGCCGAGGACGACATCACCAAGGACGACGCCACCGAGGGCCTCACCGCGGTGGTCACCGTCCGGCTCGCCGAGCCGCAGTTCGAGGGCCAGACCAAGGAGGTGCTCGGCACCTCGGCGGCCAACCGGATCGTCGCGGCCGTCGTCGCCAAGGAGCTCAAGGCCTTCCTGACCTCCGGAAAGAAGGACGAGAAGGTCCAGGCCCGGGCGGTGCTGGAGAAGGTCGTGGCCGCCGCCCGCACCCGGGTCGCCGCCCGCCAGCACAAGGAGGCCCAGCGCCGGAAGACCGCGCTGGAGACCAGCTCGCTGCCGGCCAAGCTGGCCGACTGCCGCAGCGACGACGTCGACCGCAGCGAACTCTTCATCGTCGAGGGCGACTCCGCGCTCGGCACCGCCAAACTGGCCCGCAACTCCGAGTTCCAGGCCCTGCTGCCGATCCGCGGCAAGATCCTCAACGTGCAGAAGGCGTCCGTGAGCGACATGCTCAAGAACGCCGAGTGCGCGGCCATCATCCAGGTGATAGGGGCCGGTTCGGGCCGCACCTTCGACATCGACCAGGCCCGCTACGGCCGGGTCATCTTCATGGCCGACGCCGATGTCGACGGCTCGCACATCCGCTGTCTGCTGCTGACGCTGTTTCAGCGCTACATGCGGCCGATGGTCGAGCAGGGCCGGGTCTTCGCCGCCGTGCCGCCGCTGCACCGGATCGAGCTCACCAACCCCAAGCGGGGGCAGGAGAAGTACCACTACACGTACTCGGACGCCGAGCTGCGCTCCACGCTGCTGGAGTTCCAGCGCAAGGGCCTGCGCTGGAAGGACCCGGTCCAGCGGTACAAGGGTCTGGGCGAGATGGACGCCGACCAGCTGGCCGAGACCACCATGGACCCGCGCCACCGCACGCTGCGCCGGATCAACCTGGGCGACCTGGAGCAGGCCGAGAAGGTCTTCGACCTGCTGATGGGCAACGACGTGGCGCCGCGCAAGGAGTTCATCGTGGACTCGGCGGCCACCCTGGACCGCTCGCGCATCGACGCCTGAGCACCGCCCGTTCGTGCGAGGGCCCTCCACCCGCGGGTGGAGGGCCCTCGCGCACGTGCGTCCACCCGTCGTCCACCCCGGAGCCGATCAGCCCGGGGCACCGGATCCGTACCGTCGGAGAGGTCGGCCCGAAGCCCTTCCCGGACGGAGAAAAGCATCATGTCTGCCCAGCTCAACGTCGCTCTGGTGGTCGTGGTGACGGCACTGGTCCTCCAGCGTCAGATGCGTGCCCGACGGCTGGAAGCCGAACGCCGCTTCTGGGTGCTGCCGGTGGTCCTCGGAGCGGTCGCGCTGCGGGACCCGCAGCTGCTCGACCGCCGGGACACCGCGTGGTCCGCGGTCCTGGTCGGCTCGGGGCTGCTCGCGGTGCTCGCGGCGGGTTCGGTCTGGGGCTGGACCGTCCGGATCTGGCGGGAGGCGGACGGGGCGCTCTGGGTCCGGGGCACCGCGGCGACGCTGGCCGCCTGGGGCGGGCTGATCGCGATCAGGTTCGGCCTGTTCGGGATCGGGGAGGTCCTGCACCTGCGCCAGTCGAGCAGCGCCCTGCTGCTCGGGCTGGCGGTCCTGCTGCTGGTCAGGACGCTCGTGGTGAACTGGAGGGCGCGGGCGCTGGAGCCCCCGGGTCCGGCCGCCGTGCCGTGCTGACCGCCGTCGTGAGTTCACCAGGAGGAACGTTTGGTCGGCTACTGGACCCGCTGGCCGTCCCGTGAGGGGCTGCGGCACGACGCCGAGAGCCGGCCGCGGCGGGTCCTCACCGTGCTCGGCCGGCTCGTCGTCCTGGTCAGCGTCTGCTGGGGGACGCTCACCGGCGGCAGGTACGCCGGCTGGGCGGTGGTCGTCGTGGTGGTCGGGCTGGGCGCGGCCGTCGCCCTCGCGGCCGGCTACCTGCACGCCAGCTGGGAGCAGTGGGCGACGCGCTCGTACCTGCTGGCCGGCGCGGTCTTCGCGGCCGCCTGGCTGGCCGACTGGGGGCAGGCCTACCTGCTCTCCGACGTGCTCTGGTACGGACTGGCGGTGACCGCGGTGATCCGGCTGCCGCCCGCGCCCGCGCTGATCGCGGCCGGCGCCTCGCTCGGCTCGTACGCCGCGGTGAGCTGGGCGAGCTGGCTGAGCATCACGGCGACCGTCGGCGGCCTGCTGCTGCTCGGCTACCTGCTGCGGCTGGACATCGAGGCACGCGGCACCGCGCGCCGGCTGCTCGACCAGGAACGGGCCGCCCGGGCCGCCGAGGCGGAGAGCGCCGCGCTCGCCGAACGGGCCAGGATCGCCCGGGAGATCCACGACGTGCTGGCGCACAGCCTCTCCGCCCAGCTGGTCCACCTGGAGGCGGCCCGGCTGATGCTGGACGCCGGCACCGACCGGGAGCGGATCCGCGAGCGGGTGGTGGCCGCCCGGCGGATGGCGCAGGACGGGCTGGCCGAGACCCGGCAGGCGCTGTCCGCGCTGCGCGGCGAGTTCACCCCGGTCGGCGAGTACCTGGTGGAGCTGACCGGGGTGGAACGCGCGGGGTTCGCGGTGGTCGGGACACCGCGCCCGCTGGCCGCCGAGGCGGGGCTCGCCGTCCGGCGCACGGCGCAGGAAGCGCTGACCAATGTGCGCAAGCACGCCCCCGGCGCGCGCTGCACGGTCGAGCTGCGCTATCTGCCGCGCGACGTGGAGCTGGAGGTGCGGGACCAGCGGGCCGGACGGGCCGAAGCGCCCGGCGGACTGTCGGCCAGCGGCGGCGGGTACGGTCTGCTGGGGATGCGCGAACGCGCGGAACTGCTCGGCGGCACCCTGCTGGCGGGCCCCCACGAGGGAGGGTGGCGCGTGGTGCTGAGGGTGCCGGCATGACGGGACCGGCGGCCACCAGGGTGCTGGTCGCGGACGACCAGACGGTGGTCCGCGAGGGCATCGTGATGCTGCTCGGGCTGCTGCCCGGGATCGAGGTGGTCGGCTCGGCGGCGGACGGCGAGGAGGCCGTCGCGCTGGTCGCCCGGCACCGGCCGGACGTGGTGCTGATGGACCTGCGGATGCCGCGCTGCGACGGGGTCGAGGCGACCCGGCGGATCCGCGCCGGGCACCCGGGGACCGAGGTCGTGGTGCTCACCACCTACGCCGACGACGACTCGCTGTTCCCCGCGCTGAGGGCCGGGGCGCGCGGCTACCTCACCAAGGACGCGGGCGCCGAGGAGATCGCCCGGGCGATCGCGGACGTCCGGTCGGGGGCGGCGGGGCTCTCGCCGCAGGTGCAGCTGAGGCTGCTGGAGCGGCTGGCGGGGGACGCGCCCGCCGCGCCGGTCCCGGTGGTCGCGGGACCGGTTGCGGGGCCGGCTGCGGGGCCCGCGGCGCAGGAGCCCCCGGACGGGCTGACCGCGCGGGAGGCCGAGGTGCTGGGGCTGATCGCGCAGGGGCTCTCCAACCCCGAGATCGCCCGGCGGCTGTACGTCAGCCCGGCCACCGTGAAGACCCACATCAACAACCTGTTCGCCAAGACCGGCGTGCGGGACCGGGCGCAAGCGGTCGCGTACGCCTTCCGACACGGAATCACCGGGTCGCCGCAGTAGTCGGATGAGTGTCTGTCGGATCATCGATCACCTCATCGAGTGAACGTATCTGCGACGGGGGTTTGGGGGGTTCCGGCGCCTCCATCATGGTTCGCGTCACAACCCCCCGGCCCAGGAGCAGCCGTGCCACAACAGCAGACGAGAAACCCCGAGCCGGGAGGACAACTGGACTGGTGGGCGACGGCGCCCCTGCCCGCACCGGGGGCGGGGCAGGTGCCGGTGCCCGCGCCCGTGGCGCCGACGGAGTTCGTGCCCGGACCGGCGGCGGAGTTCGTGCCCGTGCCGGGACGGCAGTTCGTGCCGGGGCCGGAGCCCGTGCCCGCGACCGACAGCAGCATCGAGGTGTACCGGGCCGTCCAGCGGAGCGCGGCCTTCCAGCGCATCCGCCACAGCTACCGGACGTTCGTCTTCCCGGTCAGCGGCGTCTTCCTGGCCTGGTACCTGTTCTACGTGGCCGCCCAGGCGGCGGCCCCCGCGCTGATGCGCCGCCCGGTCGCCGGCCCGGTGAACGTGGCCTGGCTGCTCGGCCTGCTGCAGTTCGCCACCACCTTCCTGCTGGCCTGGCTCTACGCCCGCAACGCCCGCACCAAGCGCGACCGGGCCGCCCTGTCGCTGCGCTGGGACACCCAGGACCAGCTGCGATGAGGGCCGCCACCCCGCCCCCCGTCGCCCCCACCGGGGACCACCACGGCCTGGCCGTGGTGCTCTTCGCGGTCGTCGTCCTGGTCACCCTGGCGATCACCTTCTGGGCCGGCCGCCGCGGCAGCGCCGCCGAGGACTTCTACGCCGGCGGCCGCGACTTCACGCCCCTGCAGAACGGGTTCGCCCTCTCCGGCGACTACCTCTCGGCCGCCTCCTTCCTCGGCGTCGCCGGGCTGATCGCGCTGTACGGCTACGACGGCGTGCTCTACAGCATCGGCTTCCTGGTCGCCTGGCTGGTGGTGCTGATGCTGGTCGCCGAACTGGTCCGCAACGCCGGCCGGTACACCCTGGCCGACGTGCTGGCGCTGCGCCTGCGCCGCCGCAAGGTCAGGGCGGCGGCCGGTGGCGCCAGCGTGGTCGTCACGCTGTTCTACCTGGTCGCCCAGATGGTCGGCGCGGGCAGTCTGGTCGCGCTGCTGCTCGGCACCAACAGCGCCCAGGCCCGGACCTGGACCATCGTGGCGGTGGGCGGTCTGATGATCGTCTACGTCACGATCGGCGGGATGCGGGCCACCACCTGGATCCAGATCGTCAAGGCGTTCCTGCTGGTGGCCGGCTCGGTGGTGCTGACCGTGCTGCTGGTGGTCCGCTTCCACGGGGACGTCGCCGAGCTGATGCGGCAGGCGGCCCAGCACAGCGGCGCCGGGCAGCGCTACCTGGAGCCCGGGCTGAAGTACGGCAAGAGCTTCACCAGCCGGCTGGACTTCTTCAGCCTGGGCCTGGCCCTGGTGCTGGGCACCGCCGGCCTGCCGCACATCCTGTCCCGCTTCTACACCGTGCCCACCGCGCGGGCCGCCCGGCGCTCGACGATGTGGGCGATCGGGCTGGTCGGCGGCTTCTACCTGATGGCCATCGCGCTGGGCCTCGGCGCCACCGCGCTGATCGGCTCGGCCGAGGTGCGGCAGGCCAACTCGGCGGGCAACACCGCCGTTCCGCTGCTCGCCCTGGTGCTCGGCGGCGGCAACGGCTCGACCGGCGGGGTGGTGCTGTTCGCGCTGATCTCGGCGATCGCCTTCGCCACCATCCTCGCGGTGGTCGCCGGGCTCACCCTGGCCTCCTCGGCGGCGTTCGCCCACGACATCTGGGCGGGCGCCTGGCGCGGGCGGCCGCGCGGCGACCGGGGATCCCGGGGCGGTCGGGGTCTGCGCGGCCGGCGGGCCGCGGTGCCGGCCTCCCGGCGGTCGCACGGTGCGGCGGACGCCCGGGCCGCGGCGGAGGCGGACAGCGCGCCGGCGGCGGCCGAGCGCGACGAGGTCCTGGTCGCGCGGATCGCGGCGGTCGGGATCGGCGCGGTGGCGATCGTGCTGAGCCTCTTCGCCCAGCAGCTGAACGTCGCCTTCCTGGTCGGCCTGGCCTTCGCCGTCGCCGCCTCCGCCAACCTGCCGGTGCTGCTCTACAGCCTGTTCTGGCGGCGGTTCACAGCCCGCGGCGCGGTCTGGTCGGTGTACGGCGGGCTGATCCCGGCCGTGGTGCTGGTGACCTTCTCGCCGGTGGTCTCCGGCACCAAGGTGGCGCTGTTCCCGGGGATGGACTTCCACTGGTTCCCGCTGGAGAACCCGGGCATCGTCTCCATCCCGCTCGGCTTCCTGGCCGGCTGGATCGGCACCCTCACCTCGCCCGAGCCGGCCGACCCGGACCGGTACGCCGAGCTGGAGGTCCGCTCGCTGACCGGGGCCGGAGCGGTCTGAGCGGCTGAGCAGCGAACGACCCCCGGCGGGTACCCGCCGGGGGTCGTCGCACGTCGTGGCGGGTCACAGCTCCCGGAGGGCGGTGACCTCCATCCGGGACGGGGTGGCTGCGGCCTTGCCGCAACTCTCCGGGCGGGCCGGCTCGCTGATCCCCTCGGCCACCTCGACCTCCCAGGCCCGGCCGTCCTCGTGCCGGACCTCGACCCGCCAGCGGCCCGCGCCGTCCGGTCGCGAATCCACGGTCAACGCGTCGGCCCTGGTCCCACCACCGGCCAGCCGCACCGCCTGGTCGGCCGCCTGGCCGGGGCGGTCCCAGCCGGAGCAGCCGCGCGACCACTCCGGCACCATGTGGCCGGACGCCGTCGCCGCCAGCACCTCCTTGGCGGTCTCGGCGGTCAGCCGGCCGTAGGCGTAGCCGTACGGCAGCACCAGCATGGTGGGGGAGAAGCGGTGGCCGCCCAGGTGGGTCACCTCCCACACCTCGCTGTGGCCGGCGGCGACCAGGTCGGCGGCGAGCGGGCGGCCGAGCAGGGCGCAGCAGCGGTCCCGGCGGCCGTTGGTGCACACCAGGGCGATCGGGCCGCCGACGTGCGGTGCGCCGAGGCCGCCGTGGTCGCCGCCGCCCAGGGCCGTGAAGTCGAGGGCGAGCAGCTCCGCCGGGTCCGCCACCTCGTGGCGGCGCACCCAGCCGCGGCCGGGCGCCGGGACGGTGTGCGCCACGATCACCTCGTGCCGGGGCGTCGGCAGGCAGTCCGCGTGCCGCCCGGGCCGGCGGATGAGCGCCACCCGCACACCGGTGCCGGCGGCCGCGGCATCCAGCGCCCGCCCGACCGCCGGGTCCAGGTGGCTCTCGCCGAGCGCCTTGGCGCCCCACGGCCCGTTCTGCTCCACCAGTAGCCAGGTGCTCGCGGTCGCGGCGGTGGCGGCCAGCGGCTCCGACAGTTCACGCGACAGCGTCGCACAGGTGCTCACCCCGGTAAGGCTACCCTTCCCTCTCAGCCGAAGGCGGCCCGTACCCTCGCCTCGACATCGGCGGCCGGCACGGGTACGGCTGCCCCCGGGTCCGAGAGCGGGAGGTCGGCGAACTCCAGGTGGACACTGCGGACGATCCCCGCGAAGACCTCCGAGTACAGCTCCCAGTCCTCGGCGCACGGCGTGCTCAGCTCCAGCGAGAGCAGCCGGGACTCGTCGGGGAGCGGCAGATGGACCTGGACGACCGAGGTGGCGAGGGCCGTCCCGCCGACGGGGGTGGAGACCGCGTCGATCACCGCCACCGCCGGCCCGGCGGGCAGTTCCAGCTCGGTCACGGTGGCCTCACTCTGGAGGGTGTCCGTCACGGTGGTCCGGCCTTCGGGGTCGGGTGGGGCCGGAGCCGGGTGTCCGGCGGGCCAGTGCGGGTTCCGGAGCCGGTTGCGGGTGTCCGGCCGGCTCGGGGGCGCTGGGACGGGTACGCCGTGCCGGCGGGCCTCGACGAGGAGGGCCGGATAGGCGGCGGGCTGGGCCCGGACCCCGCTCCGCCGCCAGGAACGGAGCAGGAGCAGCAGCGGTCCGGTGGCGAGGAGGCGGCGAACAATCATGCGATGCGGGGAAGTTGGGGAGAGCGATCCGGTTGGGGGGAATGCCGCAGGGTGCCGAACGGGGTTCGGCGCCCTGCGGGGTGGGATGCGGGTCAGGCGGGGCCGGCGACGGTGGTGACGGGGGTGGTGACCGGGGTGCCGGAGCCGTCGCGGCGGGGGTCGCGCTCGGGGAGGTCGACCGGGACGCCCTTGGCGGTGGCGGCGCGGGCGGGGGCCGGGCCGGCCCAGGCGAAGGCGAGGGCGTCCTCGCCGCGCAGGAAGCGCTGGCAGCGGACGCCGCCGGTGGCGCGGCCCTTGCGCGGGTACTGCTCGAAGGGGGTGACCTTCCAGCTGGACTGGGCCTCGCCGGTGAGGGTGCCGGCGGCGCCGGCCACCGAGACCACCACCGCGTCGACGGCCGGGTCGACGGCGGTGAAGGAGAGCACCCGGGCGCCGTCCGCGAGCTTGATGCCGGCCATGCCGCCGGCCGGGCGGCCCTGCGGGCGGACCTGTCCGGCGGGGTAGCGCAGCAGTTGGGCGTCGGAGCTGATGAAGACGAGGTCCTCCTCGCCGGTGCGCAGCTCGACCGCGCCGACCACCTCGTCGCCGTCCTTGAGTGCGATCACCTCGAACTCGTCCTTGTTGGCGGGCCATTCGGGGACCACCCGCTTGACCACACCCTGCGCGGTGCCCAGCGCCAGGCCGGGGGAGGACTCGTCCAGGGTGGTCAGCGCGAGGACCCGCTCGTCGGCCTCCAGCCGGAGGAACTCGGTGGCGGCGGCGCCGCCGGCCAGCGTCGGCGAGGGGGTGGGCGGCAGTGCCGGCAGGTCGATGACGGGCAGTCGCAGGACCCGGCCGGCCGAGGTGACCACGCCGACGTCGGCGCGGGCGGTGGTCGGCACCGCGGAGACGATCACGTCGTGCCTGGCGCGCTTCTCGGAGAGCTCGAACGGCTCGCCGTCGGCGGTGCGGGCGAGCAGTCCGGTGGAGGAGAGCAGCACCCGGCACGGGTCGTCGGCGACCTCCAGCGGGACGGCCAGCGAGGCGGTCGGCGCGGCGCCGGCCTCCAGCAGGACGGTGCGCCGCTCGGTGCCGAACTGCTTGGCGACGGCGCCGAGTTCGCCGGAGACCACGCTGCGCAGCTTGCTGTCCGACTCCAGGATCTCGGTCAGGTCGGCGATCTCGGAGGTCAGCTTGGCCTGCTCCTGCTCCAGCTCGACCCGGTCGAAGCGGGTGAGCCGGCGCAGCGGGGTGTCGAGGATGTACGCGGTCTGCGTCTCGGACAGCGAGAAGCGCTCGATCAGCCGCTCCTTGGCCTGGGCGGCGTTGTCGCTCGACCGGATGATCGCGATGACCTCGTCGATGTCGACCAGCGCGACCAGCAGGCCCTCGACCAGGTGCAGCCGCTCCTGGCGCTTGCGGCGGCGGAAGTCGCTGCGCCGGCGGACCACCTGGAAGCGGTGGTCGACGTAGACCTCCAGCAGCTCCTTGAGGCCGAGGGTGAGCGGCTGGCCGTCGACCAGGGCCACGTTGTTGATGCCGAAGGTCTCCTCCATCGGCGTCAGCTTGTAGAGCTGCTCCAGCAGGGCCTCGGGCACGAAGCCGTTCTTGACCTCGATGACCAGGCGCAGCCCGTGCTCGCGGTCGGTGAGGTCCTTGACGTCCGCGATGCCCTGGAGCTTCTTCGCGTTGACGAGGTCCTTGATCTTGGAGATGACCTTCTCCGGGCCGACGTTGTACGGCAGCTCGGTGACCACGATGCCCTTGCGGCGGGCGGTGACCGCCTCGATGGTCGTGGTGGCGCGGATCTTGAAGGTGCCGCGGCCGGACTCGTAGGCGTCCCGGATGCCGGAGAGGCCGACGATCCGTCCGCCGGTGGGCAGGTCCGGGCCGGGCACGAACCGCATGAGGGTGTCGAGGTCGGCGTTCGGGTGCTTGATCAGATGCCGGGCGGCGGCGACGACCTCGGAGAGGTTGTGCGGCGGCATGTTGGTGGCCATGCCGACGGCGATCCCGGTGGCGCCGTTGACCAGCAGGTTGGGGAAGGCGGCCGGGAGCGCGAGCGGCTCCTGCTCGCTGCCGTCGTAGTTGGGCCCGAAGTCGACGGTCTCCTCGTGGATCGACTCGACCATGGCCATCGAGGCGGCGGTGAGCCGGGACTCGGTGTAGCGCATCGCGGCCGGCGGGTCGTCGTTGCCGAGCGAGCCGAAGTTGCCGTGGCCGTCGATCAGCGGCAGCCGCATCGAGAACGGCTGGGCCATCCGGACGACCGAGTCGTAGATGGAGGCGTCGCCGTGCGGGTGCAGCCGGCCCATCACCTCGCCGACCAGGCGGGCGCACTTGACGTGGCCGCGCTCCGGGCGCAGGCCCATCTCGTTGGCCTGGTACAGGATGCGGCGGTGCACCGGCTTGAGGCCGTCCCGGGCGTCCGGGAGGGCCCGGGAGTAGATCACCGAGTAGGCGTACTCGAGGAACGAGCCCTGCATCTCGTCCACGACGTCGACGTCGAGGATGCGCTCCTCGAAGTCTCCGGGGGGCGGGGTCTGCGAACTGCGGCGGGCCATCGCGGCGGGGCTCCCTTACGTCTCGCTTGCGTCTCGTCCACGTCTCGTCGGCGCGGTTGTGGCCGGGGCTGTCGGCGGGTCTGTCAACAGGGCTCGGCGCCCCCATTGTGGACCCTCCCGCCGACAGACCCGGCCAGCGCCCCTCTTCCGCCCCTGGCGAACGCCCTGTCCGCGCGGACACATCCATGGCGTTCGCGCGTTGCACCACAATGGGGGACGCCACACGAACCCCGACTTCGACGACGGGAAGGACCCGAGCGCATGGCCAACCCGGCCCCCGCCTCCCAGCGAGGCATCGCCATCACCGAGCACCGCCTGGCCAACGGCCTGCGCGTCGTCCTCTCCGAGGACCACCTGACCCCGGTGGCCGCGGTCTGCCTCTGGTACGACGTCGGCTCCCGGCACGAGGTGAAGGGCCGCACCGGGCTGGCCCACCTGTTCGAGCACCTGATGTTCCAGGGCTCCGCCAACGTCTCCAACAACGGGCACTTCGAGCTCGTCCAGGGCGCCGGCGGCTCGCTCAACGGCACCACCAGCTTCGAGCGCACCAACTACTTCGAGACCATGCCGGCCCACCAGTTGGAGCTCGCGCTCTGGCTGGAGGCGGACCGGATGGGCTCGCTGCTGGCGGCCCTCGACGAGACGTCGATGGAGAACCAGCGCGACGTGGTGAAGAACGAGCGCCGCCAGCGGTACGACAACGTGCCCTACGGCACCGCGTTCGAGAAGCTGACCGCGCTGTCCTTCCCGGACGGCCACCCGTACCACCACACCCCGATCGGCTCGATGGCCGACCTGGACGCGGCGACCCTGGAGGACGCCCGGGCGTTCTTCCGGACCTACTACGCGCCGAACAACGCGGTGCTCTCGGTGGTCGGCGACATCGACCCGGAGCAGACCGTCGCCTGGGTGGAGAAGTACTTCGGCAGCATCCCCGCGCACGACGGCAAGCAGCCGCCGCGCGACGGCAGCCTGCCGGAGGCGATCGGCCGGGAGCTGCGCGAGCTGATCCGCGAGGACGTGCCGTCCCGCGCGCTGATGGCCGCCTACCGGCTGCCGCACGACGGCACCCGCGAGGCGGACGCCGCCGACCTGGCGCTGACCATCCTCGGCAGCGGCGAGTCGAGCCGGCTCTACAACCGGCTGGTCCGCCGGGACCGCACCGCCGTCGCGGCCGGCTTCGGTCTGCTGCGGCTGTCCGGTGCGCCGAGCCTGGGCTGGCTGGACGTCAAGACCTCGGGCGACGCCACCGTCGAGCAGATCGAGGCGGCCGTCGACGAGGAGCTGGCCCGGTTCGCGGCCGAGGGTCCGACCCCGGCCGAGCTGGAGCGCGCCCAGGCGCAGATCGAGCGCGAGTGGCTGGACCGGCTCACCACGGTGGCCGGCCGCGCCGACGAGCTGTGCCGCTTCGCCGTGCTGTTCGGCGACCCGAAGCTGCTGAACGACGCCCTGCCCAAGGTCCTCGACGTCACCGCCGAGGAGGTGCGGGAGATCGCCGCGGCGCGGCTGCACCCGCAGAACCGGGCGGTGCTGGTGTACGAGCCGACACCGGCCGAGGACACCGCCGACGACACCGCTGCCACCGCCGAGACCGACGAGGAGGGCGCCGCCGTATGAGCACCGAGTACGTTCCCGCCATGACCTTCCACCCCCAGCCCCAGCCCGGCACCCCCACCCCGTGGGCGTTCCCGGCGCCGGAGCGCGCCGCGCTCGGCAACGGCATCACGGTGCTGCACTGCCACCGCCCCGGGCAGCAGCTGGTGGCCGTCGACGTGCTGCTCGACGCGCCGCTGGCGGCGGAGCCCGAGGGCGTGGACGGCGTCGCCTCGATCCTGGCCCGGGCGTTCAGCGAGGGCACCGACACGCTGACCGCCGAGGAGTTCGCGGCCGAGCTGGAGCGGGCCGGCGCGACCCTGGACGCGCACGCGGACCACCCGTGCATCCGGGTCTCGCTGGAGGTCCCGGCCTCCCGGCTGGCCCGCGGCCTGGACCTGCTGGCCGCCGCGCTGGGCAGCCCGGCGCTGCCGGAGGACGAGATCGAGCGGCTGGTCGCCAACCGGCTGGACGAGATCGTGCACGAGCAGGCCAACCCGGCCCGGCGGGCCGCCAAGGCGCTCTACGCCGAGCTGTTCGACGGCGCCGACCGGCTGTCGCGCCCGCGGGCGGGCACCGCCGAGACGGTCAAGACGATCGACCGGGCCGCCGTCCGGGCGTTCTACGAGGCGCACGTGCGGCCCGCGACCACCACCGTGGTCGTGGTCGGCGACCTCACCGGCACCGACCTGCCGGCCCTGCTGGAGTCCACCCTGGGCGCCTGGAAGGGCTCCCCGGCCGAGCCGGCCGCGCACGCGCCGGTGACCGCCGACGACACCGGCCGGGTGATCATCGTCGACCGGCCCGGCTCGGTGCAGACCCAGCTGCTGATCGGCCGGATCGGTCCGGACCGGCACGACCCGGCCTGGGCCGCGCAGATCCTCGGCACCTACTGCCTGGGCGGCACTCTCACCTCCCGGCTGGACCGGGTGCTGCGCGAGGAGAAGGGCTACACCTACGGCGTGCGGGCCTTCGCCCAGCCGCTGCGCTCGGCCGCCGACGGCAGCGGGCGCTCGCTGCTGGCGATCAGCGGCTCGGTGGACACCGCCTCCACCGCCCCGGCGCTGGCCGACACCTGGACCATCCTGCGCACGCTGGCCGCCGAGGGGCTCACCGACGCGGAGCGCGCCGAGGCGGTGCAGTTCCTGGTCGGCGTCGCGCCGCTGAAGTACGAGACGGCGGGCTCGGTGGCCGGCACCCTGGCCGACCAGGTCGAGCAGCACCTGGCCGACGACTTCCAGGCCGAGGTCTACCGGCAGCTGGCCGAGCTGCCGACCGCCGCCGCCACCGAGGCCGTGGTCAAGGCCTTCCCGCCGGACCGGCTGGTGACCGTCCTGGTCGGCGACGCCGCGGCGTTCGCGGACCGGGTGCGGGAGCTGGGCATCGGCGAGGTGACAGTGATCAGCGCCTGACCCGCAGGCCCCGAGGGGCCCGGTGGAGCGTTCCGACGCCCCGCCGGGCCCTTCGGCGTTCCCCGGCGTTCCCGGTGCTAATTCCCTTGCG
The DNA here is from genome assembly GCF_042799475.1 of Kitasatospora sp. NPDC057692. Lineage (NCBI taxonomy): Bacteria > Bacillati > Actinomycetota > Actinomycetes > Kitasatosporales > Streptomycetaceae > Kitasatospora > Kitasatospora sp. NPDC057692. The sequence goes on from NZ_JBHVIV010000019.1 coordinate 50,253, forward strand.
GACGCCGCGCGGTGCGTGGGTAGATATCCCCCGGCAACCGGTGCACACCCGGAGAGGAGGCGGTCACCATGCGGGTCGAGCGAACTCGGCAGAGCTCCCCGAGACCGTCCTCCCGATGCCCCTTGGCCGCCTGAGCGCCGCCGACCCCTGACATCCCCGCGCCGCGCCGGGTCCCTTCGCGCGGCATCCCCCGCGGGCGCACGCCCCGCCTAGGCTTGAACCATCCGACCTTGGAGGTCGTTGAACCATGTCGTACACCGAGGTACCCGGCGTCCGGGTTCCGATCCGGATGTGGACCGACCCGGCCGCCGTCGAGGGCCAGGCGATGCAGCAGCTGCGCAACATCAGCTCGCTGCCCTGGCTGCACGGGCTCGCCGTGATGCCCGACGTCCACCTGGGCAAGGGGGCGACGGTGGGCTCGGTGATCGCGATGCGCGGCGCCGTCTGCCCGGCGGCGGTCGGCGTGGACATCGGCTGCGGGATGAGCGCGGTGAAGACCTCGCTCACCGCGAAGGACCTGCCGGACGACCTGTCGCGGCTGCGCTCGCGGATCGAGCAGGCCATCCCGGTCGGCCGGGGCCTGCACAGCGACCCGGTCGAGCCCGGCCGGCTGCACGGCGTCCCGGCCGGTGGCTGGGACGACTTCTGGCGGCGCTTCGACGCGGTCGCGCCCGAGGTGAAGTGGCGCCGCGAGCGGGCGGCCCAGCAGATGGCGACGCTCGGCGGCGGCAACCACTTCATCGAGGTCTGCGTCGACGACACCGGCGCGGTCTGGCTGATGCTGCACTCCGGCTCGCGCAACATCGGCAAGGAGCTGGCGGAGCACCACATGGGCGTGGCCCAGTCGCTGCCGCACAATCAGGGACTGATCGACCGCGACCTCGCGGTGTTCGTCGCGGACACCCCGCAGATGGCCGCGTACCGGCAGGACCTCTTCTGGGCGCAGGAGTACGCCAAGCGCAACCGGGCGCTGATGATGGCGCTGTTCCAGGACGTCGTCCGGCGCGAGTTCCCGCGGGCGAAGGTCGGCTTCGACGAGGTGATCAGCTGCCACCACAACTACGTGTCCGAGGAGCGCTACGACGGCGTCGACCTGCTGGTGACCCGCAAGGGCGCGATCCGGGCCGGGGCCGGGGACCACGGGATCATCCCGGGGTCGATGGGCACCGGGTCGTACATCGTCCGCGGGCTGGGCAACGAGGCGTCGTTCAACTCGGCCTCGCACGGCGCCGGCCGGAAGATGAGCCGCAACGCGGCGAAGAAGCGGTTCACCACGCACGACCTGGTCGAGCAGACCAAGGGCGTGGAGTGCCGCAAGGACGCCGGTGTGGTGGACGAGATCCCCGGCGCGTACAAGCCGATCGAGAAGGTGATCGAGCAGCAGCGGGACCTGGTGGAGGTCGTCGCGCACCTGAAGCAGGTGGTCTGCGTCAAGGGCTGAGCCCGCCCCGCCCGTCGTCCCGTCACCGAGCCCCCGGCCGTCCGGCCGGGGGCTCGGACGTGCTCGGACGTGCTCAGACGTGCTCCGGTGTGCTCAGGCGCCGTCCCGCCGGGGGTTGAGCCGCCGGTAGCCGGGGTGCACCCCGGCGGTGAGCTGCTGGGCCTCGGCGACCCGGCGCAGCAGTTCTCCCAGGGCGATACGTTCCTGCGGGTCGAGCCCCGCGCAGATGGCCTCCTCGTGGGCGAGCGCCGCCTCGGCCAGCCCGCGCATCGCCTCCTCGCCCTTGGGTGCGAGGTAGAGGTCCTGGAAGCGGCGGTCCTTGGGGTTGCGCCGGCGCTCCACCAGGCCGCGCTCCTCGATGGCGTCGACGAAGGCCACGAAGCGGCTGGGGGACATGCCGAGCCGTCGGGCGAGCTCCTGCTGGTGCTGGCCGGGAGCCAGCGCGACCGACCGGAGCAGACCGGCCTGGGCCGGGGTGAGGTCCAGTTCGGCGACCCGCCGGGCGAAGGCCTGGCTCGCGTGTTCGCCCAGCTGGGAGAGGAGGAAGGCGACCTGGGATCCCTGCGGGCCCGTGTGCGGGATCGGTGCGGGGTCGGGAGCTTCGGTCATGGAAACACGATAGCAGTGGACAATGATGTCCTCGGGTGAACTATTCTGGATCTGGAACTACCGGCGTCGGCGCCGATCCGTGCCGCGCGGCGCCCTGCCCAACGACCCGTTCTCGACTGGAGCGCCCCATGACCACGACATCAGCGGTGCCGGCCGCCTCCGCCCGGCGTTCGCAGTCAGGGCCCCCCTTGCTGCTGCCCGCCGTGGCGTTCGCGGCACTGATGGTGGTGTCCATCGTGCTGGCCCGGCAGACCCCGCTGCCCACCGACTCGGCGGCCGACACGCTCGCCTACTACAAGGACCACGCGACCGCCGCGAAGGTCGCCGGGACGCTGCAGTTCGGTGCCTCGCTGCCGCTCGCGGTCTGGGCCGCCGTCGTCTACGAGCGGCTGCGCCGGCTCGGCGTGGTCGCCCCCGGCCCCGGCATCGCGCTGGTCTCCGGGGTGCTCGCCGCCGCGTCCATGGCGCTGTGCGGGCTCACCGTCTGGGCCGCCTCCCGCGCCGGGGACCTCGGCGACGCGCCGCTGGCCCGTTCGCTGGCTGACCTCACCTTCGCCTCCGGCGGCCCGGGGCACGTCGTCCCGTTCGCGGTGATGCTGGCCGGGGTGGCGGTGCCGATGCTGCTGCTCGGCTTCGGGCCGAAGGGCTTCGCCTGGGCCGGCCTGGTGCTCGCCGGGATCGGCGTGCTCGGCACCCTGGCGCTGCTCTCCACCAGCCTCGGGTTCTTCCTGCCGATCGCCCGCTTCGGCGGTCTGATCTGGCTGATCGCGGCCAGCGTGATCCTGCCGAAGCAGCGTCCGCGCCGCACCGCCTCCTACGAGTCGGAGGCGGAGCCGGCCTGAGGCCGGCCCATCGTGACTGCTCCGGTGCGGTGACGGCCCCGGCCCCCGTTGGTGGTGCTCCGGGGTGCGGCCGTCCCGGCCGGGGGAGAGCGACGGGGCGCGGCGCCGGGAGGCGCGGCGGACCGGTCGCGACCGAGCGGGCCGATGGGCTCGTGAGGAAAAGGGAAGGCGGCGCGGCGGTGTCCTGGGGAGGAAGGCCGCCGCGCCGCCGGCCGTCGTACGGCGACCGGAGGGGGGTCGCCGGCCGTCGGCCGCGGGTGTGTCGGGGCGCGGGTGCGCGGGACGGGTGACGGGGCCCGGTGCGCGCGGGAGGCGCCCGGCCGTCAGGCCGCCGGGAGGCGGCGGTCGAGAACGGCGAGAATCAGCTCCTCGATCCGGCGGGCCACCGTCCCGCTGTCGCCGTCCGGCCCGGCCAGCAGGTCGAAGGTCTCGAAGCTGGTCAGCATGAAGAGCAGCTCCACCAGTTCGTCGAGCCCGGCCTCGCCGACCTCCGCGCCGCGGTCGTCGAGCAGCCGGCCGAGCACCACCTTGAGGCCCCCGCGCCGCCGCTCGCCCCGGCTCTGCAGCGCGGTGTCGAGCTCCGGGTCGAGGATGCCCAGGCCGCGCAGCCGTCGCAGGGCGATCCGACCGGAGGCGTAGAAGCCGGTGAGGACGTCCAGGACGGCGGAGAGCGCCTCCCGGCCGCTGGGCGCCATGAACGCCGCGGGCATCCCGGCCATTCCGCCGCGCTGGGCCAGGTCGTCGAAGAGCGCCTCCAGCAGGCCGGTCTTCGAGTCGAACTGGTAGTAGACGGTCATCCGCGCCACCCCGGCGGTCTTGGCGACGGCGTCCATGCTGAACGAGGCCGGGCCCTTCTCCCCGGTGAGCAGCTCACAGGCCGCCTCCAGAATGCGGGTGCGGGTCTGTTCGGCGGCAACCTGGCGTTGGCCGGCTCGGTACTGGCGTGGGCTCATGGGCTGTTGACGTCTCCTGAGGCGGGTGCTATGACATTCATTGTACACTCAGTCTATATAAAAATACGGGGGCAGGGAACCGGTCCGGTACGGACCGCGCCCCGGACCCGTGGAGGACCGGCGCCACTCCCACACACGACATCTCTCCACTGCGGAGGCCACGATGAGGTATCGCCATGTGAGTGTGCCGAGGCTCGGCGGAGCCGAGGTCCTGCGGCTGTCCAGCGACGAACTCCCCGCCCCGGCCGTGGGCCAGGTCCGGGTCAGGGTGCTCGCCGCCGGAGTCTCCTACGGTGACATTCTGCTCCGTGCCGGCGTCATCCCCGGCGGGCCCAAGCGCCCGTTCACTCCCGGATACGACCTGGTGGGGGTGGTGGACCAGGTCGGACCGGGCACCAGGGCCCCCGAACCGGGCCGGCGGGTCGTCGCCCTGGTGCGCAGCGGCGGATACGCGGAGTACGCGCTCGTCGCCGCCAACCGCCTGGTCCCGCTGCCCGACGGGGTCGACCCGGTCGAGGCCTCGGCGCTCGCGCTCAACTACTTCATCGCCCAGCAGATGCTGCACCGGGTGGCCGAGGTCCGGCGCGGCGGGACGGTGCTGGTGCACGGCGCGTCCGGCGGGGTCGGCACCGCCTTCCTGGAGCTGGCCGCGCTCGCCGGGGTCACCGTGTACGGCACCTGCTCCGCCGCCCGGGCCGAGCAGGTGCGCGCGCTCGGCGGGCACCCGATCGACCGGGCCGAGGACTTCCTGCGGGTGGTGCGCGGACTGCCGGGCGGCGCGGTGGACGCGGTCTTCGACCCGGTCGGCGGACCGCACTTCCTGCGCTCGTACCAGGCGGTGCGGCGCGGCGGCGTGATGGTCGGCTTCGGCCAGAACGCCGCGCTGCGCGGGACCGACCAGCGGGACCTGCTGACCGGCGCCCAGGGGTTCCTGGGCGGCATCGTGCTGCCCAAGCTCATCCCGGACGGGAAGCGGACCCTGTTCTACAACGCCTGGAGCCTGGAGAAGTCCCACCCGGCCGCCTACCAGCAGGACCTCGCGACCGTGCTGGAGCTGCTGCAGCAGGGGCAGGTCAACCCCCGGGTGGGCCGCACCATGCCGCTGGACCGGGCGGCGGACGCGCACCGGGCGATGGAGAGCGCGGCCGTCACCGGGAAGATCGTGCTCGTCCCGGCCGCCGCGCCTCCGTTCCCGGGGCGCGGCACCGTGACCGGGGACGGGGCAGGAAAGGTTCCCAGCGTGTTGGGGATTCCCGACCCATGACGGTGGGACGGCCGGTCCGCAGGATGGCCGTAGCACCGCTTCCCCCCGCTGCCGTCCCGCCGGAGGCCGTCCGATGCGAACCGCCCTGCGCCGTGCCCACCGTCGTCTCCTGCTGCGCCGGTGGGCGCGGCGGACCGGCCGCTACCTGGCGGACGGACTGATCTGGCTCGGACTGGCGATGGGGGCGCTCACCTCGCCCTCCGCCCTGCCGGGGGCGCGGAGGCCGGAGGACGTGCTGCCCCCGCCGGGGGTGCCGGAGTGGCACCCGGAACGGGCCGGAGCGCACCCCGCGCCGCTGACCCGGTGCGAGGAGGAGCTGTGGGGGCGCCTGCTGGAGCGCTGACCGGGCCCGGGGTCGGCCGGCTCAGCTGCCGAGGCCGGCCCGCCGGGCCCGGACGGCCGCCTCGGCGCGGTCCGCGACCTGGAGCTTGCTGAAGATCCGGGAGAGGTAGTTGCGCACCGTCTTCATCGAGAGCCCGAACTCGTTGGCGATGTACGCGTTGTTGCGGCCGTCCGCGAGCATGGTGAGCACCGCCATCTCCCGGGGGGTGAGGTCGGGGAACGGCTCGCGCTCGGGGGTCGGCCGGCGGACCTGCGCGAGCAGGCGGGCGGCGGCCTCCGGGCCGAACAGCGCCCCGCCCTGGCTGACCGCGGTGATCGCGCGGCGGACGTCGTCCAGGCCGGCGCCCTTGACCAGGTAGCCCCGGGCGCCGGCCCGGACCGCCGCGACGATGGAGTCGTCGTTGTCGTCGGCGGTCAGCATCACCACCGCCACCCTGGGGTGGCGGGCCAGCAGGGTGCGGGTCGCCTCGATGCCGTCGGTGCCGGGCATGCCGATGTCCATCAGGACGACGTCGGGTGCGAGCCGCTCGACGGCGGAGAGCACGTCCGCCCCGCTGGACGCCTCGCCGACCACCGTCAGCGAGTCGATCCGGTCAAGGAGTTGGCGTAAACCCGCCCGGAACAGCTCGTGGTCGTCGACGACCAGGATGCGCAGGTTTCGGGGCACGACCGGGTCCATGGGGCTCCTAGGGGAGGGTGAGGGAGCGCGGGAGACGAGCGGGAATCCGGGTGTGGACGCGGGTCGGTCGGGCACGGACTCCGCGACGGCCCTGGGCCGGGGAGGAGGGGGCCGGGCGGGGATCAGGCGAGGCCGGTGCCGTCGATCAGCGCCGAGTGCGGCAGCCGGATCCGGACCGCGGTGCCGTGCGGGGTCCGGGACGCCACCGAGAAATCACCGCCGAGTTCCTTGGTGCGGACGCACATCGACGGAAGTCCGATTCCGCGGACGGCGTCCGCCGAAATGCCGATCCCGTCATCCTCGATCGACAGGTCGAGGCCGCCCCTGCCGACCGACGCGAAGATCCGGCAGACCGAAGCCCGGGCGTGCCGGGCGACATTGGCGACGGCCTCGCCGGAGATTTTCTTCAATTCCGTCTGGACCTCGGCCGGGAAATCGTCCATGACGGTCGGCAGCTCCGTGACGAAGCGCAGCCGGCCGGCCCCGGCCTCCTCGAAGGCGCGGACCTGGCGGTCCAGGAACTGGCGCAGCGTCCCGGTGGACTCGACGGCCGGCGGTCCGGAGCGGTCGAGGTCCCTGATCACCTGGCGGACGTCGGCGATGGCGGTGCTGACGTCCTCCCGGGCCTGTGCCAGCAGGGCCGGCGCCTGGTCGGCGTCGCAGTTCAGGTTGAGGCCTGCCAGCTCCATCCGCATGTGCAGGGCGGCCAGCCGGGGAGCCAGCGAGTCGTGCAACTCCCGGCGGAGGCGGCGTCGTTCGTCGAGCCTGGCGGCGGCGTCCGGACAGCCGGACTCCAGATCGGCGGCCACCGGGGCGGTCGCGGCGGGGGCCGGCCGGCGGGGCTGGGACGGCGGCAGACCGGCCGCCCCGAGTCCGGTGACGAGTCCGAGCAGGACGCTCACCAGTCGGCCGATCCGGTCGGAGGTGTTCCGTTCGCCGCGCGTAGTGAGTGCTGCAGCACTTCCCGGGGCCAGGGTGGTCGGTCTTCGGTCACCCCTGCCGGAGGGTTTGAGTATCTGGTCCAGCATGGTTCCTGAGATCCCCCCGTCGCTCGCGTCTGACCCACTGTGCACGGGCGTTTCCTGGCGCGGGGAAATGGAATTCCTCAGGCATGTCCGAAAATCGGCACAACGAACCCCGGACTTTCGGTTCGTCGCGCCTAACAATGCCGTGATCCCAATCCACCCGGGACAAGACCTTAGGCGCGCCGTTGCACAGGGCGCAAGGGTGGGCGAGTCGGGCCGGGGAGGGGGGTGCGACGGATTCGGACACTTGGTTGCACCCATGTGAGTGAGCACTTACCCTCATGGAGTCGGGCCACGAGCACGACCGGCGAACGAGGCGCGCGGCGCCCCGCCGGCGTCCCCCGGAGAGCCGAGGAGGCGACCCCATGGGCACATCCCGCACCACTGATCTGACGCTCGATCAGATCGCAGAGATCTACCGGACGATGAGCGTGATCCGGGCCTTCGAGGACCGTCTGCACGGCCTCGCGAAGAGCCTCCCCGGCGCGGTCCACCTCTACAGCGGGCAGGAGGCCGTCGCCGCGGGCGTCTGCGCGGCCCTCGCCCCGGACGACTACCTCGCCAGCACCCACCGCGGCCACGGCCACGCGATCGCCAAGGGCTGCGACGTCGAGGCGATGATGAAGGAACTGCACGGCCGGCCCGACGGGATCTGCGGCGGCAAGGGCGGCTCGATGCACATCGCGGACTTCGACCGCGGCATGCTCGGCGCCAACGGCCTGGCCGGCGGAGGCGTCCCGCTCGCCTGCGGCGCTGCCCTGACGGCCCGTCAGCAGGGCACCGGCCAGGTCGCGGTGGCCTTCACCGGCGACGGCGGAGCCAACCAGGGCGCGGTGCTGGAGAGCCTGGTGCTGGCCCGGATGCTCGACCTGCCGGTCGTCTTCGCCGTCGAGAACAACGGCTACGCCCAGGCCACCCCCGCGGACCGGCACTTCTCCGGCACCGACATGGCCCAGCGCGCGGCCGGCTTCGGGATCCCCGGCGAGGTGGTCGACGGCTACGACGTGCTCGCCGTGCACGCCGCCACCGCCGAGGCGGTGCGCCGCGCCCGGGCCGGCGAGGGCCCGACCGTGCTGGAGTTCCGGGCCGAGCGCTTCCACGGCCACATGGAGCTGTGGGACGACCAGTCCTACCGCCCGGGCGCCGACCCGGAGCGGCTGCGCACCGAGTCCGACCCGCTGCTGCTGCTCCGCTCCCGGATCGCCGACGGCACCGTGGCCGGTCCCGCCGCCTTCGAGCTCGACCGGATCGACCGGGACGCCACCGCGCTCGTCGACGCGGCCGTCGCGGCCGCCGCCGAACCGTTCACGGCCGACCCGCGCAGCCTGCTCGACCACGTCTACACCCGCTGACCCGCCCCGGAGGAGGGATCCACGTGCGCACCATCACGTACCAGCAGGCGATCGGCGAGGCGCTGACCCAGCAGATGCGCTTCGACCGCTCGGTGGTCCTCATGGGCGAGGACAGCACCAACGCCTGGGGCCCGACCAAGGGCCTGCACCTCGAATTCCCGGACCGCGTGCTCGACATGCCGATCACCGAGGCCGCCTTCGTCGGCGCCGCGGTCGGCGCCGCCGCGACCGGCCTGCGCCCGGTGGTCGACCTGCTCTTCGTCGACTTCGCCACCGTCTGCTTCGACCAGATCGCCAACCAGGCCGCCAAGCTGCGGTACATGGCCGGCGGCCGGATATCGGTGCCGCTGGTGCTGCGCGCGATGTGGGGCACCGGCCTGCGCCGCGGCGCCCAGCACTCGCAGGCGCTGCACCCGCTCTTCGTCCACCTGCCCGGCCTCAAGGTGGTCGCGCCGTCCACCGCGTACGACGCCAAGGGGCTGATGGCGCAGGCCCTGGTGGACGACGACCCGGTGCTGTTCCTGGAGCACAAGATGCTCTACTTCGTGCCGGGCGGCGTCCCCGAGGAGCCGTACGCGATCCCGTTCGGCTCGGCCAAGGTGGTCCGGCCCGGGACGGACTGCACGGTGGTCGCGATCGGCCGGATGGTCTCGGTCGCGCTCGCCGCCGCCGAGCAACTCGCCGCCGAGGGCGTGCAGATCGAGGTGATCGACCCGCGGACGCTGTCCCCGCTGGACACCTCGACCATCTACGGCAGCGTGGAGCGCACCGGGCGGCTGGTCGTGGTGGACGAGGCCCACCCGCGCTGCAGCCTGGCCACCGACATCGCCGCCCAGGTCGCGCAGGACCGCTTCACGGCGCTGCGCGGTCCGGTCAGGATGGTCACCGGGCCGCACGCGCCGGTGCCGTTCAGCCCCGAGCTGGAGGACGCCTTCGCCCCCGGGCCGGACCAGGTGGTGGCCGCCGTGCGCGCCACCGGGCTGGTCCGGAGCGCGGCCTGAGCGCCGCTTCGACGACCGAACAGTTTCCGTACCGCAGTGCTGCCGGGCCCGGGTGCGGGCCGGCCGACCGAGGAGGAACCGCGTGACGTCCCAACCGTTCGTGAAGCAGCCCGACGAGGGGCGCGCCATCTGGCACGTGGGCGCGCTGCTCAAGTTCAAGGCGACCGGCGCCGAGACCAACGGGCAGTTCTGGCTCGCCGAGCAGCTCTCCCCGGCGGGCTACGCCTCGCCGGTCCACCTGCACACCCGCGAGGACGAGTTCTTCATCGTCCAGGAGGGTGAGATGGTGCTGCGGATCGGCGACGACGAGCACAAGGTCGGCCCGGGGGCGACCGTCTTCGCCCCGCGCGGCATCGCCCACCAGTACCGGGTGGAGACCGAGGGGACCCGCTTCCTGGTGCTGGGCACCCCGGCCGGGTTCGAGGAGTGGTTCTTCCAGACCGGGGAGCCGGCCACCCGCCTGGAGCTGCCGCCGCCGCTCCAGGGGCCGCCGGACTTCGCCCGCCTGCTCGGCGCGCTGGAGCCGCTCGGCGTGCGGCTGGTCGGACCGCCGCCCGGGCCGGGCGGGCCCGCCGGGCCGCCGCGCTGACCGTGCCGCCGCCGCTTCTTCGGCCGGCCCCGCCGCCCTCCGCGGGCGGCGGGGCCGGCGTGCTGGTCCGAACCTGTGAGCGGGCACTCACCTGCACGCTATCCTTCGGGTACCCCTCCGCAGCCGCGGCCCGGTCCGGAGCCGGCCGCCCCCTTCCCTCGGAGCCTTCATGAGTATGCGCGAGCAGATCGTCGACGCCGCCGAGCGGGTGATCAGGGACCTCGGCCTGGCCCGCTGCACCACCAAGGAGATCGCCGAGGTGGCGGGCTGTTCCGAGGGCACCATCTACCGGCACTTCCGCAGCAAGGAGGACGTCTTCCTGGCCGTCCTCGCCGAGCGGCTGCCCGGCCTGCTGCCGGTGCTGCGGGCGCTGCCGGAGGAGGTCACCAGCGAGGGCGAGGTGCGGGCGGCCCTGCAGCAGGTGGCCGAGGAGGCGCTCGCCTTCTACCGCGAGTCGATGCCGATGCTGCTGTCGGTGTTCGCCGAGCCCAAGCTGCTCGACCGCCACCGCGAGTGGATGCGGGCCAACAACGCGGGGCCGCACCGGGCCGCCGAACTGCTGGCCGACTACCTGCGGCGGGCCCAGCGGGCCGATCTGGTCAGCCGGGACGCCGACCCGGTGGCGGCGGCCCAACTCCTGCTCGGCGCCTGCTACCTGGCCGCTTACGGGGGCGTGTTCGCCGCCCCGGCGGGCGACTCGGAGGCGCTGCGCGAGGCCGAGGCCTTCGTCCGGCAGCTCTGGCGGACGCTGGCCCCCGCCGAGCGGCCGGCGGCGCCGGCCAGGAGCCGCACCAAGGCCCGCTGAGGCGGCGCCGCGAGGACCGGCCCGCCGCCCGGTGAGCAGTACCGGGCGGCGGGCCTTCGACTGTGCCCGCGGGCGGGCCGCCGGGCGGCGGCAGGAGGGGCGGACGGCTCGAAGCCGTCCGCCCCACCGGTGTCCCGCCGCGGTTCAGCCGTGGAGCCCCAGGGCCTGGGCCGCCGCCGCGACCTGGCCGAGGTCCCCGGCGCACGGCATCAGCAGCAGCTCGTCGCAGCCCGCCTCGGTGTACGTGCCGACCAGCCCGCGCAGCTTGCCCGGGTTGTCGGCCGCGCCGCGCAGGATGTGGTCGACGAACGGCCCGGCGTCCCGGTAGTAGGACCGCAGGTAGGCCTCGGTGTGCTTGCCGCCCTCCGCACCGAGCGCGAAGTACGCCAGCGCCACCAGCCGCGGGGCCCCCGTCCGGCCCTCGGCCGCCCACTGCTCGCGCAGCGCCTGGGCGGCCTGGGCGAACATCACCGGTCCGGTGCCGCCGCCGATCCAGCCGTCGGCCAGCCGGGCGGCCCGTCGCAGCGCGGCCGGCGAGTGCCCGCCGAGGATCAGCTCCGGCCCGTCCGGCCGGACCGGGGCCGGGCCGACCGCCGGCTCCCGGCCGGACTGCGCGTCGGCCCAGTGCCGGCGCAGCTCGACCACCTGGGTACCGGTCCGGGCGCCCCGGCCGGTCTTCTCGACCCGGCCGACCTCGAAGTCGTCCTGGCGCGATCCGACCGCCAGGCCGAGGGTCAGCCGGCCGCCGGAGAGCCGGTCCACGGTGGCTGCCTGCTTGGCCAGCAGCGCGGTGTTGCTGCGCAGCGGCGAGATGAGGATGCTGGTCGCCAGGCCGATCCGGTCGGTCACCGCGGCGGCCGCGGCCAGCGTGGTGAGCGGCTCCCAACTGGTGTGCACCAGGCGGTCGATGGTGCCGAGCGTGGAGAACCCGGCCTGCTCGGCGAGGCGGGCCCAGGCGACCACGTCGGCGCCGCCCGCGCCGGCCAGCGAGGTCGGCAGTCCGATTCCGACCTTCATCTCACTCACCCTCGATCGGCTGGTCGTGGCGGCGGGAGAGCACGTTCTCCATCGAGGCCAGCCGGAAGAAGGCCTGCGCGCCCTCCCGGCTGGTCATGTCGCGCGGAACGGCGAGGTGCTTCTCCAGCTCCTGCTCGAACGCGCGGACGGCGGGCTGCTGGCTCATGTGCGCGGCCACCAGCGGCAGCGGGCCCTCGATCTCGATGACCCGGACGGCCAGCTCCTTGCCCACGAAGGCCTGGGTGCCGAGGAGCTTGCCGACCACGGTGCCGTCGGGCGTCCTGACGTCGAAGTCCGGGCGGCCGCTCTTGCGGAACAGCTCCTTGACGATGTCCTCGCTGCCCGGCAGCAGCGGGTAGTACAGCGCGTGCCACGTGCTCATGGTGGTCTCCTGACGGTTCGGGGCCGGGCTCGGCCCGTCGGTGGGTGGGAGGGCGCGGGGGCGGGTGCCGTCACTGGCTGGCGGTGACGCCGCCGTCCACGTACAGCACCTGGCCGGAGATGAAGCCGGCCCGCGGCGAGGCGAGGAAGGTGACGGCGTCCGCCACCTCGTGCAGCTCGGCGGTGCGGCCCAGCGGGATCCGGCCGAGCACCATCCGCATGAACTCGGGGTTGCCCGCGCTCTCCTGGACGAAGTCGGTGCGCACGAAGCCGGGGGCGACCGCGTTCACCGCGATCCCGTGCCGGCCCCATTCCGCGGCCAGCTGCTTGACCAGCAGGTCCAGGCCGGCCTTGCTGGCGCCGTAGGCGCTGAAGCCGCGCCGGGCGCCGAACTTGCCGCGCACCGAGGAGAGGTGGACGATCCGGCCGCCGCCGGCCGCGATCATCGCCCGGCCGACCGACTGGGAGAGCCAGAAGGCGCCCAGCAGGTTGGTGTCGACGATGGTGCGCCAGTCCTCCTCGGAGATGGTCTCGGCGCCGACGGTGACCAGCGCGCTGGCGCAGTTCACCAGGACGTCGACACCGCCCCAGTCGGCCGTCACCGCGCCCACCAGCCGCTCGACGTCGGCGCGGTCGGCGACGTCCACGGCGTACGGCGCGACCGTGCCGCCGCGGGCGGCGAGCGGGGCCAGCCGTTCGGCGGTCTCCTCGGCCTTCTTCAGCGAGCGGCCGGCGACGGCGACCCTGGCGCCCTGGGCGGCGAGGTCCTCGGCGACGGCGGCGCCGATGCTGCCGTAGCCGCCGACCAGCAGGACCCGGCTGCCGAGGAACTCCCGTTCGGCCGGGACGCGTTCGGGCGCCGGTCGGGGCGGGGCGGCGGCGCCGGGCGGTCCGCCGGTTCCGGGGGGCGGCCCGCCTGGGCCCTGCGGCGGTCCGGCGAACCCCGGGGGCGGTCCGCCGCCCGGGCGTCCGCCGGGCGGGCCGGGCGGTTGGGTCGGTCCGGCTGCCGTCATGGCAGCACCTCCCTGTCGCGTGTCGGTGAATGCGAGGTCCTGACGGGTCGGTCGGGAAGGATCAGGCCGCAGCGGGCGCGGCGGTCAGGCCGAACAGCCCGGCGGCGTTGCCGTGCCGGATCCGCGCGACGGTGGCGGCGTCCAGGCCGAGGCCGTTCAGCCGGGCCAGCGAGGCGTCCAGCGGCGCGCTCATCGGCGGGGAGTCGGTGCCGAACAGGACGTTGCCGGCCCCGAAGGCGTCGACGGCGGCGGCCACGGCGCGCAGGCTCGGGGTCGCGGTGTCGACGTACACCCGGCGCAGCGCCTCGGCGAGCGGAGGGACGGCGGGGACGCCCGGCCCGGCCGTCCCCGGTCCGCCGGGTCCGCCGGGTCCGGCCGCACCGGGCCCGCGGGCCTCCGGCGGAGGCCCGCCGGGGGGACCCCCGGGGGCGCCGCCCGGCCGCCCGAAGGTGGCCGGCATCCGCCGGGCCAGCTCCAGCCGCTCCAGCAGCAGCGGCAGCCCGCCGCCGCAGACCGGGGCGACGATCCGCAGCTCCGGGTACTTCTCCAGCCACCCGGCGAACAGCACCGCCGCCGTGCCGAGCGTGACGTCGCACGGCCGGGCGATCTGCTCGACCAGCCGCAGGTCGTCCAGCTCCCCGGCCCCGGCCGGTTCGGCCGGCGGGTGCAGCATCACCGGGGTGCGGTACTGCGCGGCCATCGCGAAGAAGGCGTCGGCCCGTGGGGTGTCCAGGAACCGTCCGGCGATGCTGGAGTTGACCATCAGCCCGACGAACTCGTCCTGCTCCAACCGCTTGGCGGCGGCGGCGAGTTCGGCGTCGGAGCCGAGCGGGTTGGTGTAGACGTAGCCGCGCAGTGCGGCGGGCCGGGCGCGGACCTGCTCGCCGAGCCAGTCGTGGAAGCGTTCGAGGGTGTCCAGCGGCTGGCGGTAGTTGTCCAGGCCGGGCGTGCGCACCATGGTGCCCGCGCCGACGGGACTGCCGACCAGGGACGTGGTGATCCCGGCCGCCGCCTTGAGCTCCACCATGCCGTCGACGTCGGCGAGGCTCGGCGGCATGGGGAAGCGGCGGAAGAGTTCGGGCGACGTGATGTGGCCGTGCACATCGATCGTCATCGGCTCGGCACCTCCTGGGACGGCCGCCGGCCGGTCGGCGCGGCGGGGTGGTCGCGGGCCTCGGACACTCTGTGAGTGAGTGCCCGCTCGCACCGTAGGGTGCCGTCGGCGGGTGCGTCAACATGGCCCGGGGAGTGCCTGGTTGGTGCAACGAACGGGCTGGGCGAACGGCCCGGAACGGCCGGGACGCGGTCCGTGGGGGCCCGGGCGACGTCCCAGTCCGGTGGAGACGGATGCCTCCTGACACTGGGACCGCCCGGCGGCAAGGATGAGTCGGCGGGGCGCTCCGGGGGCCGAGATGCCCCGGTCCCCGGGGTCCCGCTCTTCCGACGCGGGCGACCCCGCCCCGGTCCGCCGCACCGGCGGACGTCCCGCGATCCCCGATCGATTCGAGGAATCGATATGAAGGACATGAAGGACAACACGGACACCTGGCTGGTGACGTCGTCCAGCCTTCAGCTCGGCACGCTGTGGATCATGAAGACCTCGATCCTGCCGATGCTGAACTCCCTGCCCTACGACCGGTACGTCAACACCTGCCAGCTCATCGACATGCACGTGTTCCACCCGATCGCGTTCTGGAACGGCCTGGCCACCGCCGCCGTCGGCGCGACCAAGGCCGTCCGGTCGGAGAACAAGGTGGCCAAGGTGCTGTACGCGGCCGGCACCGTCGGCATGGCGACCGTCGCGGTCGCCTCCGAGGGTGTCAACCGTCCGATCTGGCGCCAGATCGAGCGCTGGAGCCCGTACCGCGACAGCGACGCCGCGTGGCGCGGCAAGCGCCGCCGCTGGCACCTGGCGCACGAGACCCGGACCATGGGCGCGATCGGCGCCGCGGCCTGCTTCGTGCTCGCCTCGCTGCTCTGACCTGCGCCGCACCTCCCCTTCGTTCCTCCCCGGACCCGCTTCCGGCCGCGCGCCGGCCGGGCCGTCCGCCGAGCAAAGGACTGTCATGACCTCGTCCACCGAGAGTGCGGTGGAGGCCAACAAGGCCCTCATCCGCGACCTGACCGAGCGGGCCTTCAACGACGGCGACCTCTCCGCCATCGGCGACCGCTTCGCCGAGGACTACGTGGTGCACGCCCCCGGCCTGCCCCCGATGCCGCCCGGCCCGGACTCCTTCCGCCAGGCCGTGCTGCTGTGGCGCAACGCCTTCCCGGACGTCCACGTGACCGTCGAGGACGTGGCGGGCGACGGCGACCGCGTCTACGCCCGGTTCACCACCCGCGGCACCCACCAGGGGCGGCTGTTCGACATCCCGCCCACCGGCAAGCCGGTGACCGTGCACGAGATGTCGTGCCACCGGGTCGTCGACGGCCGGGTCGTCGAGTCCTGGATCGGCGACAACGTGCCCCGGATCCTGCTCGACATCGGCGCCATCCAGCCGGTCGGCCGCCCGCAGCACTGAACGGCTCGCAGCACTGAACGGCTCGCAGCACTGAGCCGCCCGCAGCGCTGAGCCGGCGCCACCGCGCCCGCGGCACCGCGTCCGCGGCGGTGCGCGCGGAGCACGGAGCCGCACGGAGCAGCACACCCACCCGAACCAGCCCGAGGGGAGTCCGCATGCACCGCACCCTGATCATCGCCCGGATGGTGCCCGGCGCGGAGGTCGACGTCGCCCGCGTCTTCGGCGAGTCGGACGAGACCGAACTGCCCCGGCTCGCCGGCGTCACCCACCGCTCGCTGTACCTGCTCGGCGACGCCTACGTCCACCTGCTGGAGACCGACGACCCCGGCCCGGAGGCGGTCGAGGCCGCCCGCCGGCACCCGGAGTTCGGCCGGGTCAGCGAACGGCTCACCCCGTTCATCTCCCCCTACCTGCCCACCTGGCGCTCGCCGCAGGACGCGGTCGCCCGGTGCTTCTACACCTGGGAGCCCGGCACCGGCGGTCGCTGAGCCCGCCCTCCGCCGGCGGTGCCGCGCCGGCCGACCCGGGGTCCGTTCACCCCGGCCGGCCGGGCGGCCCAGGAGCAGTCCCTACACCGGAGAAAAGAGGCAGCACCATGACCGACCACCAGGCCGGCGGGACGACCACCGTCGTCACCGCGGAGGAGATCGAGAGCGTCCTCATCACCAGCGCCGGCGCGGCGCCGGACGTCTTCGAGGGCTCCCGGCACGTCCCCCTGGAGGAGCTCGGCCTCGACTCGCTGGCCGTGCTGGAGCTGGAGGCGGTGATCGCCGACCGCTACGGCCTGAAGGTCCCGGACGGCGCCGTCGCGCTCAGCGTGGACCAGATCGTCGCCGGGCTTCAGACCGCCGGGGCGGTGGGCTGAGCGATGGCCGGGCACACCGAGAACAGCATCGTCATCCAGGCCCCGCTCAAGCTCGTCTGGGACGTCACCAACGACGTCGCCGGCTGGCCGGAGCTGTTCACCGAGTACGCCTCCGCCGAGATCGTCGAGCGGCGCGGCGAGACCGTCCGGTTCCGGCTCACCATGCACCCGGACGAGGAGGGCCGGATCTGGAGCTGGGTCAGCGAGCGCACCGTCAACGCCGCCGACCGCACCGTCCACGCCCACCGGGTGGAGACCGGCCCGTTCGCCTACATGCAGATCCACTGGCGCTACGAGGAGCTGCCCGGTGGCGGCACCCGGATGACCTGGATCCAGGACTTCGCGATGAAGCCCACCGCCCCGGTCGACGACCGGGGCATGACCGACCGGCTGAACACCAACTCGCCCGTTCAGCTGGAGGTCATCAAGGCCAAGGTCGAGGCCCTCGCCGCCGGTTCCAGCAGCGCCGGTTCCAGTACCGCCGACCCCAGCACCGCCGAGAAGGAGTGAGCGCCGTGGCCGCCAGGAACATCCGCATCATCGCCGTCGACGACGTCCCCGCCAACCGCAAGCGCGGCGGCGAGACCCGCGCGGTGCTCTCGCCCGGCACCGTCGGCTCGACCTCCGGCTTCATGGGGATCGCCCGGCTCCAGCCGGGCGAGCGGATCAGCGAGCACTACCACCCGTTCAGCGAGGAGTTCCTGCTCCTCGTCCGCGGCGAGCTGACCCTCGACCTCGACGACAAGCCCTTCGAGCTGTTCGCCGGCCAGGGCCTGGTCATCCCCAAGGACGTCCGGCACCGGCTGCGCAACACCGGCTCCGAGGAGGCCTTCGCGGTCTTCCACCTCGGCCCGCTGGCGCCGTCCCCCGAGCTCGGCCACGTCGACACCGAGGACGGCCCGGGGACGACGGCGGACGCCCACATCGTGCTGGGGGAGCGATGACCGCGTTCCCCGCCGCGGGCGGCCGCCGGGTGGTGGTCACCGGGATCGGCGTGGTGGCGCCCGGCGGCACCACCCGGGAGACCTTCTGGGACCTCATCACCTCGGGCCGCACCGCGACCCGCCGGATCTCCGCCTTCGACCCCTCGGCGTTCCGCTCGCAGATCGCCGCCGAGGCCGACTTCGACGGCGCCGCCGCCGGGCTCACCCCGCTGGAGCTGCGCCGCGCCGACCGCTACGTGCAGTTCGCGCTCGCCGCCTCCCAGGAGGCGGTGCTGGACGCCGGTCTTGAGCTCGACGAGCGCACCCGGGACCACACCGGCGTGGTGCTCGGCTCGGCGGTCGGCGGCACCATCGTCCTGGAGGACGAGTTCGTCGTCGCCAGCGACTCCGGCCGCAACTGGCTGGTCGACCCGGACGTCACCAGCCCGTTCCTCTACCAGGGCCTGATCCCCAGCAGCCTGGCCGCCGACGTGGCGGTCCGGCACGGGGCGCACGGCCCGGCGGTGGTCGTCTCCACCGGCTGCACCTCCGGCATCGACGCCATCGGCCACGCCTACCAGCTGCTGGTGGACGGCGAGGCCGAGGTGATGATCACCGGGGCCTCGGACTCGCCGATCTCCCCGGTCACCGTCGCCTCCTTCGACGCCATCAAGGCCACCACCCCGGACAACGACGACCCGGAGCACGCCTCCCGGCCGTTCGACCGGGACCGGCACGGCTTCGTGCTCGGCGAGGGCTGCGCGGTGCTCGTCCTGGAGGAGCTGGAGCACGCCCGCCGGCGCGGCGCCCGGATCTACTGCGAGGTGGTCGGCTACGCCAACCGCGGCAACGCCTTCCACATGACCGGTCTGCGCCCGGACGGCCTGGAGATGTCCGAGGCGATCACCGAGACCCTGCGGCAGTCCCGGCTCAACCCCGAGGACCTCGGCTACATCAGCGCCCACGGCTCCGGCACCCGGCAGAACGACCGGCACGAGACCGGCGCCTTCAAACGCTCGCTCGGCCACGCCGCCTACGGGGTGCCGATCAGCTCGATCAAGTCGATGGTCGGCCACTCGCTGGGCGCGATCGGCGCGATCGAGATGGCCGCCTGCGCGCTGGCCGTCGAGCGCGGGATCGTCCCGCCGACCGCCAACTGGCAGAACCGCGACCCGGAGTGCGACCTCGACTACACCCCCAACACCGCCCGCGAGGTGACGGTGGGGGCGGCGCTCTCGGTGGGCAGCGGCTTCGGCGGCTTCCAGTCCGCGATGCTCTTCGCCAAGCTGGGGAGGGGCCGATGAGCACACGGCGCGCCGTCATCACCGGCATCGGCGTGGTCGCGCCGAGCGGCATCGGCAGCGAGGCGCACTGGAAGACGGTCTGCGGCGGTGAGAGCCGGATCGGCCCGATCACGCTCTTCGACGCCGGCCCGTACGAGACCACGCTGGCCGGGGAGGTCCCCGACTTCGACGTCAACCGGTACGTCGAGCGCCGGCTCCAGGTGCAGACCGACCGGTGGACCCACCTCGCCTACGCGGCGGCCGAACTGGCCCTCGGCGAGGCCGAGCTGGACCCCTCCACGGTCGAGCCGTACAAGCTCTCGGTGGCCCTGGCCAGCTCCTCCGGCGGCAACCAGTTCGGCCAGCGCGAGCTCCAGCGGCTCTGGCAGCCGGACACCTCGCGGACCGTCGGCGCCTACCAGTCCATCGCCTGGTTCTACGCCGCGACCGTCGGACAGCTGGCCATCCGGCACCAGGCCAAGGGCCCGTCCAGCGTCCTCGTCTCGGAGGGCGCCGGCGGCCTGGACTCCCTGGCGCACGCCGCCCGGCTGGTCCGCCGGGGCGCCGACGTGGTGCTCGCCGGCGGCACGGAGGCGCCGCTCGGCCCGTACGCGCTCGCCTGCCAGCAGCGCAGCGGTCGGCTGTACACCGGCACCGACCCGGCGGCCGCCTACCTGCCGTTCGACGAGCGGGCCGGCGGCTACGTGCCCGGTGAGGGCGGCGCGGTGTTCGTCGTCGAGGACCTGGAGCACGCGCTCGCCCGCGGCGCCCGGATCCGCGCCGAGATCGCCGGCTGGGCCGCCACCCAGGACGCCGTCGCCGCCGGCCGGACCGCCACCGGCTCGGTGCGCCAGTACGCCCGGGCGCTCGGCGCCGCGGTCGAACGGGCCGGCCTCACCCCCGGGGACGTCGACGTCGCCTTCCCCGACGCGGTGGGCGTGCCCGGCTACGACCGCACCGAGGCCGAGGCGCTGCGCGCGGTGTTCGGCCCGGCCGGTCCGGCCGCCGTCACCACCCAGAAGCCGCTCACCGGCCGGCTCTACCAGGGCGGCAGCGCCCTGGACGCGGCCACCGCCGTGCTCGCCATGGACTACGGCCTGATTCCGCCCTCGGCGGGCCCGGCCCGTCCGGCGGACGGCTGCGCCCTGCCCTTCGTCCGCGAGGAGCAGGCCGCCGAGGTGCGCACCGCGCTGATCGGCGCCCGCGGCTTCGACGGCTTCAACAGCGCCGTCCTGCTGCGCGCCCGTGCCTGACCCCGACCACCCACCGACCCGGAAGGAGACCGCCATGCCGGTCGACGAGGGCGCGGCGCAGGGCCGCGTGCTCTTCCTCATCACCGTCAAGGAGGAGCGCCGGGAGGACTTCCTCACGGCGTACGAGCAGATCCGCCACCTGGTCGCCGGGGGCGTCCCCGGGCACCTGCGCGACCAGGTCTGCCAGTCCTCCACCGACCCGGAGCAGTGGCTGATCACCAGCGAGTGGCGCTCGCTGGAGGACTTCGTCGCCTGGGAGCGGACCGAGGAGCACCGGGACCTGGTGCGCCCGATGCGCGAGTGCTTCAGCGACGCCAGGTCCATCCGCTTCCACATCAAGGCCGAGACCTCGCGGGACACCCCGCGGGCGGGCCTTTCCACTCCTACCACCGCGGGGTGAGGTCATGACACGGACAGTGATCATCGGCGGCAGCGTCGCCGGCCTGGTGGCCGCGCTGGCGTTCGCCGACCTGGGGCACGACGTCACGGTGCTGGAACGGGACGCCGACGAGGCGCCGGACACCGTCGACGACGCGCACGGCGACTGGCGGCGGCCGACCGTGCCGCAGCTGCACCACTCGCACGCGTTCGGCTCGCTCGGCACCAACCTGCTGCGCGACCGGCTGCCGTCCGTCCACCGGGCGCTGGTCGCGGCCGGCGCCCGGGAGATCGAGCTGGGCAGGGCCATGCCGCCGACCCTGGCCGACAGGACGCCGCACCCGCAGGACGCCGAGCTGCGCATGCTCGGCTGCCGGCGGACCACCTTCGAGCTGATCCTCCGTCGGGAGGCGCTGCGCAAGCCGGGCATCTCCTTCCGCCGGGGCGAGACGGTGCGCGGCCTGACCGTGGCCGACCGCGGCCCGGCTCGGGTGACCGGCGTGGTCACCAAGGACGGCCGCACCGTCGGGGCCGACCTGGTGATCGACGCCTCCGGCCGCCGCTCGCAGGGCCACGAGTGGCTGCGCGAGCACGGCCTGGCCGAGCCCGAACTGGTCGCGCACAGTGCCGACATCACCTACTACACCCGCTACTACCGGGCGCTCGGCCCGCGCCCGGTGGGCCCGCTCAACCGCGGCTTCGGCGCCGGCGGGCTGTGGGACCACTACACCGGCGTGATGTTCCTCGGCGACAACAACACCTTCGCCATCTCCTTCGGCATCCTGCCGGACGACGCCGAGCTGAAGCGGATGCGCGCCGAGGACGTCTTCACCGCGGTGGTCCGGGCCACCCCGCTGCTCGCCCCCTGGGTGGCACCGGAGGCCTCCGTGCCGATCTCGCCGGTGCACGCGATGGGCGGCCTGGACAACTCGCTGAAGCTGTACGGCCAGGACGTGCAGCCGGTGCCCGGCTTCCTGCCGGTCGCCGACGCGGTCTGCACCACCAACCCCGCGTTCGGCCGCGGCGTCTCGCTGGCCCTCGCGCACGTGCTCGGACTGGCCGACCTGGTGCGCGAGCACCCGGAGCCGGACGCCGAGCAGGCCGCGCTGGCGGCCGGCCTGGCCGGGCGGACCTTCCGCCCGTGGTTCGAGGACGCCGTCCGCAACGACGCGGGCCGCGCCCGGCTCTGGCGGGCCACGGTGGCCGGCCAGCAGCTGCCGCCACTGCCGCCGGACGTGCTCACCTTCGGCACGGTCGCCGAGGCGGCCGCCACCGACGAGGTGGTCTGGCGCCGGCTGGTCCGCACCATGATGTCGCTCGACAACCCGGCCGGCCTGTACGAGGACGAGGAGATCCGGCTGCGGGTCAAGCAGGCGGTCGCGGGCTCGCCGCCGCCGTTCCCCGCCCCGGACCGGGCCACCCTGGTCGACATCGTCCGCCGCGCCGCCGTCTGACGATCCATCAGAACACCTTCACCGCACCGCCCGCCCCGCATCAGCCACAGGAGGAGAGTCATGAAGGTCGTCGACCACCCGAACGCCAAGCTCATGGAAGCGGTCTACGCCGCGTTCACCGTGGGCGACGTGCAGAAGGCGGCCAGCTACTGGACCAAGGACTGCGTGCACTACTACCCGGGCACCAGCGAGCTGTCCGGCGCGCACGAGGGCATCGAGTCCGCCCTGGCCTTCGCCGGCCGGATGTTCGAGATCTGCCAGGGCCGCATCCAGATGGAGATCCACGAGATCGGCGCCAGCGACTCGTTCGCCTTCGCCACCGTGTTCACCCGCTACGAGCGTGAGGGCAGGAGCCTGGAGATGCCCTTCGTCAACGTGGCGCGCATCCAGGACGGCCTGATCGCCGAGTTCTGGACCTACCCCGAGGACCAGTACGCCGTCGACCGGTTCTGGGCCTGACCGCCCCCCGACGATTGAGAGGTCGCATCACCATGGCAGGCATCATCAGCAGTTGGGGTGACAACACCAACGGCCAGCTCGGCGACGGCGGCACCGTCAGCCGGAGCACCACGCAGGAGATCAAGGGCCTGGAGAACGTCGTCCGGGTGGCGGCCGGCAGCGGCCACGCGCTGGCCGTCACCGGGGGCGGCGAGCTCTGGGGCTTCGGCCGCAACGCCTTCGGCCAGCTCGGCGACGGCTCCACCGAGAACCAGGCGACCCCGGTGCGCACCGTCGGCCTGCCCGGCCGGGTCCGCACGGCCGGCGCCGGCGGCGGCCACAGCGCCGCCCTGCTGGAGGACGGCACCGTCTGGGCCTGGGGCGCCGGCTTCTTCTGCGCGCTCGGCGAGGCCAACTTCGGCGTGCAGCCCGTCCCGGTCCGGGTCGAGGGCCTGGAGGACATCGTCGACCTGGTGGTCGGCGGCGCCCACAACCTGGCGCTCAAGGCCGACGGCACCGTCTGGTCCTGGGGCCGCGACGACCGCGGCCAGCTCGGCGACGGCCCCGGCTCGACCCGCGAGGGCCGGATCGTCCGCTCCTACATGACCGCCTCCTTCGACTGCCGGCCGCGCCCGGCCGTGGTCGAGGGCCTGGAGCCGGTCGTCCGGATGAGCGCCGGCGGCGGCCACAGCCTGGTCGTGCACGCCGACGGCACCGCCTCGGTCTGGGGCTTCAACGACCGCGGCCAGCTCGGCGACGGCACCACCGTCGACCGCGCCGCCCCGCAGAAGCTCACCGGCCTGCACGCGGTCTCCCAGCTGGTCGGCGCCTACCACCACACGGTGGCGCTGCTGGCCGACGGCACCGTCTGGGCCTGGGGCCTCAACGACGGCGGCCAGCTCGGCGACGGCACCACCGCCGACCGCGCGGTGCCGGTCCCGGTGCCCGGCCTGAGCGGCGTCAAGGCGATCGCGGCGGGTGGCGGCGGCACCGACGCGGCCCCCGGCAACGGCGGGCACGCGCTGGCGCTGCTGGCCGACGGCTCGGTGCGGGGCTGGGGCTGGAACAACTGGGGCCAGCTGGCCGCCGGGCAGGTCCAGATCGTCCCGACCCCGACCCGGATCGCGCTGGCCGGTCCGGCGGTGGGCGTCGCGGCCGGCGGCGAGATCCCGCCGACCAACAAGTTCATGGCCAACCCGGGCGGCGGCTTCGGCTTCGCCCTGCTGGGCTGAGGCCCGGCCCCGTGCGAAACGCCGGGCGGCCCCGGCCCGTCCAGGGCCGCCCGGCGCGGGCCCGTCCGGCCCGCCCACCCATGACCGCTGACCGCTCGGGCCCGGGGCGCCGTCCGCCCCCGGCCCGGTCCCCGCAGGGAGGCCTCACCCCATGACCGCCGTTCCCCAGACCGCCCCTGCCTCGGCCGGCGCGGTGTTCCTCTCCGAACTGATGTTCCCGTCCACCCCGCGCTGCCTGGCCCTGGCCGCCGAGTTCGGGATCGCCGAGCTGCTCACCGAGGGCCCGCTGCCGGCCGCCGAGCTCGCCGAGCGCGCCGGGGTGGCCGCGGGGCCGCTGGCCAAGGTGCTCGCGCTGCTCGCCGAGGACGGCGTCTTCGAGGAGGCCGAGCCCGGCGTCTTCGCCAACACCGAGCTGTCCGAGCTGCTCCGCCCCGGCGTGCCCGGGTCGATGGACGCGATGGCCCGGATGGTCGGCGCCGAGTGGCTCTGGTCCTCCTGGGGCGCACTGGACCACAGCCTGGAAACCGGCAAGCCCGGCTTCGAGAAGGTGCACGGCACCGCGCTCTGGCCCTGGCTGCAGCGCAACCCGGCCGCCGCCGCGACCTTCAACCAGGCGATGACCGACTTCACCGACGCGCTCTCCGACGCCCTGGTCTCCGCGTACCCCGCGTTCGCCGAGGCCGGCACGGTCTGCGACCTCGGCGGCGGGCAGGGCACCTACCTGGCCGCGATCCTGAACGCCTACGAGGCGGTCGGCCGCGGTGTGCTGGCCGACCTGCCGAGCGTGATCGAGCAGGCCCGGACCCAGCCGGACGTCGCCAAGCTGGCCGAGCAGGGCCGGCTGGAGTTCCAGCCGGTGGACTTCTTCGCCGGGGTCCCGGCGGGGATCGGCGCCTACGTCACCAAGCAGGTCTGGCACTCCTGGCCGGACGAGGCGCTCGTCCGGCTGCTGCGCCGGTGCCGCGAGGCCTCGCCGGGCGCCCGCTTCGTCGCGGCCGAGCTGGTGCACCGCGAGGGCGTGCCGCGGTTCGTGAAGAACTTCGACCTGGTCATGCTGGTCACCATGAGCGGCGAGGTGCGCACCGAGGCGCAGTTCGCCGAGGTCTTCCGGCGCGGGGGCTTCCGGCTGAACCGGGTGGTGCCGACCGGGACGGCCTTCTCGCTGCTGGAGGCCGTGCCGGACCCCGACCCGCTGGACTGAGCGCGGCCGGTTCCGGGATTCCGCTCCGGAACCGCCCCGGAACCGCTCCGGAACCGCCCCGGCGGAATTCCGGAGAAGCGCGGAAAAGGGCCCGGATCCCTCATGGATCCGGGCCCTTTCGGATTTTCCCCGGGCGGCCCCCGGGGAATTCCCACCGGGTGGCGCCGGTCAGTCGAAGCGGAATTCCGCGAGGCCGCCGGACGGCCGGAACCCGAACGACTCGAAGAGGCTCCGAATGGCGCTGTTCCCCCCGGCGGTGACGGCCAGGCCGACCGGCGGCCGCTCGCCGCCGTGCACCTCGGCCAGCACCTCGGCGAGCAGCGCCCGGCCGTAGCCGCCCCGGCGGATCTCGGGCCGGACGTACATCGGGTTGTACCGGACGACGCCGGCGACGGTGGCGGTCCGGCCGAGGATGGCGACGGCGCGGCCGTCGTCCTCCCAGACCCGTAGCAGACCGCCGGCGATCTGCCCCTGGACCGACCGTGCGGCGGTCTCCCGGCTGAGCCCGGCGCCGTGTGCGGCCGCCAGGCACCAGTCGGTGAACAGCTCGGACTCGTCGGCCGCGGCTGCCCTGGTCCGCCCGGACGGCGCCGGGCGGCCGAGCGGCAGCGGTGCGCCGTCCAGCCTGAGCACCTGCTCGCGGCGGTCCGGGCGGGCCGGCCTGCCGGTGGCCTCGGACCAGGCCGCGGCGAACGCCGCGGCCGCCGCGTCCGGCCCGATCACGCCGGGCAGGAGGTCCGGTCCGGCGCCCAGTTCGGCGCCGAGGGCGGCCGCCGCGGCGGCCGGCATCCCGCTCAGCACGACCAGGTGCGGCGCGGTGAAGGCCGCCGCGCCGACCACCGGCGCCGCACCGGAGTCCGGGTCCTCGACCCGGCTCCAGGTGATCGGCGGGGCGGTCGGCGGGCGGAACTTCGCCCCCGCCATCATCGTCAGCAGGATGGAATTCTCGACGGGGTTGCCGGCAATCCACTCACCGGTTTCCGAGACGAACTCTTCGGTGTTTCTCGTGGTTTTTACGAGCATGCCGAAAAAGTATCCCGGGGGTGGGTCGCTGGCAATGGCGCGCGCCCGGCCGGGACCGTGTTCCGGTCAGCTCGCGCCGGGCCGGCCCGCGCCCGGAGCGCCCTGCCCCGGAGCGCCCGGACCGCCGGCGCCCGGACGGCCGGGACCGCCCGCACCCGGCCCGCCCTGGCCCGGGGCGCCGCCGCCCGGACGGCCCATCGCCCCGGCCGTGACGCCGGCCGTCATGCCGCCCTCCAGCCCGAACAGCGAGCCGGTGACGAAGCCGGCCGCGTCGCTCCCGAGGAAGACCACCGCGTGGGCGACCTCCTCCTCGGTGGCGATCCGCCCCAGCGCGGTGGCCGCCCCGGCCCGCTCCAGTGCGCCCGGCTGGCCGCCGACCCGCCGACGGAAGTCCTCGGTGTCCACCGGCCCGGTGATCAGGGCGTTCACCCGGATGCCGGCCGGGCCGGCCTCCAGCGCGGTGGCCCGGGTCAGGCCGACCACCCCGTGCTTGGCCGCGGTGTACGCGCCCAGGCCGAAGGCGGTGCCCTGGACGCCGGCGGTGGAGGCGTTGTTGATGATGCTGCCGCCGCCGTTCGCCCGCATGGCGGCGATCTCATGCTTGAGCGAGTGGTAGGTGCCGATCAGGTTGACGGCGATCACCTGGGCGAAGTCCTCGGCCGGGACCCGGTCGAGCGGGCCGAACGCCCCGCCGCCGCCCGCGTTGTTGAAGGCGATGTCCAGCCGGCCGTGTCGCTCGACCGTGGTACCCACCAGACGGGCGACGTCATCCTCGACGGTGACGTCGGCGGCGATGAACTCCGCCTGTCCGCCCTTCTCGCGGATCCGCTCCACGACGGCGTTGCCCAGCTCGGCGCGGCGGCCGGAGACCACCACGTGCGCCCCCGCGGCGGCCAGGGCGGCGGCTGCGGCCGCCCCGATGCCCGAGGTAGAACCGGTCACGAGAGCGATCTTCCCCTGGAGTTGACTCATCGTTAGCTGCCCCTCCGGGCGGCCGGCGGCCACCCTTGACGTTGGCTCTTGACGGCTAATTTTGATTGTATAGTCTATACGAATTCAAGCTCGGAGCAAGGACTCCGAGTCGGCGAGCGCCTCCTCGAGGAGTACCCCATGAGCGCCCCGTACGCTGCACCCGCCCCGGAAGTGCCACGCAAAACCTTCTTGACGATCTTCGCCGCACTGGTGCTCGCCATGTTCCTGGCGGCTCTGGACCAGACGATCGTGGCGACGGCCCTGCCGACCATCGCCGGTGACCTCGGCGGCGTGACCCACCTGTCCTGGGTCGTCACCGCCTACATGCTGGCCGCCACCGCGGCCACGCCGCTCTGGGGCAAGCTGGGCGACCTCTACGGCCGCAAGCTGATGTTCCAGTCGGCCATCACGATCTTCCTGCTCGGCTCCGCGCTGTCCGGGATCTCCGGCAACATCGGCCAGCTGATCGGCTTCCGCACCCTCCAGGGGCTCGGCGCGGGCGGTCTGATGGCGCTGGCGATGGCCCTCATCGCGGAGCTGGTGCCGCCGCGCGAGCGCGGCAAGTGGCAGGGCTATGCGCAGTCCTGCTTCGTGCTCGCCGGCGTGGTCGGCCCGCTGATCGGCGGCGCCTTCGTCGACCACCTGTCCTGGCCGTGGATCTTCTACATCAACCTGCCGATCGGCGTGGTCGCGCTGCTGATCGTCAGCTCGGTGCTGAAGCTGCCGGTCAACAAGCAGCAGAAGCAGCTGGACTACCTGGGCTCGGCGCTGCTCAGCGGTGCCATCGTCTCGGTGCTGCTGGTCTCGGTCTGGGCCGGCGACCAGTACTCCTGGGGCTCGGTGCAGATCATCGGCCTGCTGGTGCTCGCCGCGGTGCTGCTCGCCGCCTTCGTCCGGCAGGAGAAGCGGGCCGCCGAGCCGGTCGTCCCGCTGGCGCTGTTCAAGGACCCGGTCGTCCTGGTGGCCACCCTCGGCCTCTTCCTCACCTCGGTCTCGCTCTTCGTGGCGACCGTCTACACCCCGCTCTTCCTCCAGGTCGCCAACGGTGACAGCGCCACCGAGTCCGGCCTGTTGCTGGTCCCGATGATGCTCGCCACCGTGGCCAGCCTGACGCTCTCCGGCAAGGTCGTCGAGAAGACCGGCAAGTACAAGATCTTCCCGATCGTCGGCCTGCTGGTCATGGCGGTCGGCCTCTACCTGATGTCGACGCTCAAGGCGGACTCCTCAGAGGTCTCCGCCGGCGTCTTCCTGGCGGTCTTCGGCATCGGCTTCGGCCTGGTCACCCAGGTGCTCATCGTGGCGGTGCAGAACTCCGTCGAGATGCGGCAGCTGGGCGTGGCGACCGCGGCGGCGAACTTCTTCCGCTCGCTCGGCGGCGCCATGGGTGTCACCATCTTCGGCGCCATCCTCAACTCGCAGCTGCGCGACTGGCTGCCCAAGAAGGTGCCGGCCGACGCCCTGGCGCGGCTCGGCACGGACGGTCTGCTGACCGCTCCGGCCAAGGTCCGGGCGCAGGCGCCGCCGGTGCGCGACGGGGTCTCCGCCGCGCTGGCCGAGTCGCTGCACACGGTCTACCTGATCGGCATGGTCATCGCGCTGATCGGCGCCCTGGTGGTGGTCTTCCTCCAGGAGCGGCCGATGCGGGCGCCGATGGGCGCGCCCGGCGGCAAGGGCCCCGGTGGCCAGGGCGGTCCCGGTGGCGGCCGGCACCAGGGCCAGGGTGGCCCCGGCGGCGGCCAGTGGCAGGGCCAGGGCGCTCCGGCGGGCCAGGCCGGCCAGCAGCAGGGCGGCCCGGGTGCCCAGCCCGGCTCCGCGGCCGGCGGCCGGCCGGAGACCGCGGCCGGCTGACGACCCCCGCCGGACCGCGCCGGTCGTCCGGACCGGTGCCCGTCCCCGCAGCTCCTCCTCCCCCATCGTTACCCCCGGCGGTGGGGGAGGAGGCTGTCCGGAAGGCGAATTGACGGAACATCAGCTGTTGATGCGGCTCGAAACGGACGCCGGAAGCCATCGCGGAGTGAGTGTTCACCCGCTAGGCTGGACGGGTAGTCGGCACCCCGGCCGCGGTGGGGCGGGGTGTCTGGCACGGCCTTCCCCGCCGCACTCCGAGCGCCGGGATCCCCGGCGCGACCAGCCCACCAGGAAGCGGGTCGACTCCATGGCCGACGTACCCAGCCAGCGGCGT
The DNA here is from genome assembly GCF_042799475.1 of Kitasatospora sp. NPDC057692. Taxonomy (NCBI): domain Bacteria; kingdom Bacillati; phylum Actinomycetota; class Actinomycetes; order Kitasatosporales; family Streptomycetaceae; genus Kitasatospora; species Kitasatospora sp. NPDC057692. Next base: position 79,292 of record NZ_JBHVIV010000019.1, read on the forward strand.
GCACTCTCCCGGGACCTCCCGCCCGCCGCCGCCCCCGGCATACCCCCGGCGACCAGGACCGGTGTCATCGGTCTCGGCGTGATGGGCGGCGGGATGGCCTCCCGGCTGCTCGACCGGGGCCACCGGATCGTGGTCCACAACCGCACCCCCGAGCGCACCGCGCCGTTCGCCGCCCGCGGCGCGGAGGTCGCCGCCACCCCGGCCGAACTGGCCGCGCGGGTGGACGTGGTGCTGCTCAGCCTCGCCTCCGAGGCGGCCGTCGAGGAGCAGCTGTTCGGCGCCGACGGGGTGCTGGAGGCCCTGCCCGCGCACGGCATCGTGATGGACACCAGCACCGTCTCCCCGGACTTCGCCCGCTCGGTGGCCGAGCGGGTCGCGGGCCGCGGCCGCAGCTCCGTGGACGCCTGCATCATCGGCAACGGCCAGCACGCCAAGGACGGCGAACTGCGCTTCATGGTCGGCGGATCCGCCGAGGCCTTCGAGCGGCTGAGCACCGTGCTGGAACCGCTCGCCAAGGAGATCCGCCACCTCGGCCCGAGCGGTCTCGGCGCCACCGCCAAGGTCATGCTCAACGTGCTGATGGGCGTCGAGATGCAGGTGCTCGCCGAGTCCGTGACGCTGGCCCAGCGGGCCGGCATCGACCGCGAGCTCGCCCTGTCGATGATCAGCGAGAGCGGCTTCAGCTCGCCGGTGATGCGCTACAAGGCCGGTGTGATGCGCCGCCGGGCCTACGGCGAGCCGCAGTTCCGGCTCGACCTCATGCGCAAGGACCTCCGGCTGGCCACCGCCGAGGCGGGCCGCCTGGGCGTCGCCACCCCGGTCTGCGACGCCACCCACGACACCCTCGTCGCCGCCGCCGAGGCGGGCCTCGGCGAACTGGACTGCGCCGCCGTGCTCTCCCACGCGGAGGCCGCCGCCGGCCTGGCCGGCACCCCGGACCGTACGTGAACCGTTCGCCCTCATCGAGGAGTTGATCCACGTGTCCCATCCCAGACGGCCCCGGATAGCCGGCTTCGGCACCGGGCTGGTGGCCCTGCTGACCTCCCTCGTGCTGCTCGTCGCCACCAACGGCGCGGGCGCCGAGGACACCGAGGCCCGCCCGCGCTCCGGCAACTGGACCAGCTGGCAGGCCGACCCGGCCGGCAGCCGGTTCAACGGCCAGGAGTACCGGATCACCCCGGCGACCGTCGGCGGCCTCGACCTGAAGTGGGCCTTCGGCCACGAGAAGGTCCCGGGCGTCTTCCTGGGCAGTCAGCCCGCCGTGGTGGACGGCACCCTGTACGTCGGCGGCGTCGAGGGCACCTTCCACGCCCTGGATGCCCGGACCGGCGCGACCCGCTGGACCTTCGACGTCGCCCCGGTGGCCGGCGCCCACTCGGCCACCAGCCCCGACCCGGTGCGCAGCAGCCCGGCCGTCGAGGGCAACACGGTCTACTTCGGTGACAACCGCGGCTACCTCTACGCGCTCAACCGCTGGACCGGTGCGCTGCGCTGGTCGCTGAAGCTCGACCAGCACCCGCAGGCCCAGATCACCAGCTCGCCGCTGGTCCACAACGGCCAGGTCTACGTCGGCGTCTCCAGCAGGGAGTCCGGCGCGACCTTCGACCTGACCTACCCCTGCTGCACCTTCCGCGGCTCGGTCGTCGCCGTCAACGCGGCCTCCGGCCGGCTGACCTGGCGGCACTGGACCACCCCCGAGCCGCAGCAGGTCGGCAGCTGGCCGAACGGCGCCGCCCGCTACGAGCCCTCCGGCGTCGCCGTCTGGAGCTCGCCGGTGGTCGACCGGGAGAGCGGCACCATCTACGTCGGCACCGGCCAGAACTACTCCGGAGCGGCCGGCGACACCGACTCGGTGCTCGCCCTGGACGCCGCCACCGGTGACGTGCGCTGGCATTCCCAGGAGGTCTTCCCGGACACCTTCACCGTCGCCTGCGGCATCCCCGGCGCCGACGCCTACTGCCCCAGCAAGGCCGACGGCACCGACCACGACTGGGACTTCGGCGCCAGCGCCAACGTCTTCAGCATCGGCCACCGCCGGGTGATCGGCATCGGCCAGAAGAACGGCGTCTACCACGTCTACGACGCGCTGACCGGCGCCAAGGTGTGGGAGCGCGCGGTGGTCGCCGACCCCAACACCAAGGGCGGCAGCTCGGGCATCCAGTGGGGCACCAGCTACGACGGCACCCGGCTCTACCTCGCCACCTGGTTCGCCAACCCCGGCACCCTGTACGCGCTCGACCCGGCGACCGGCGCGACCCTCTGGCAGACCGAGAGCCCGGCCGACGGCTGCCAGTGGGGCGGCGCGGCCGCCAACCCGGAGCTCTGCCAGCGCGCCTTCACCCCCGCGGTGAGCACCAGCCGCGGCCTGGTCTACGAGGGCGGCGCGGACGGCAAGATGCGGGTCTTCTCGGCGAGCACCGGCGCGGTGCTCTGGCAGTACGACGCGGTCCGCGACTTCACCACGGTCAACGGTGTTCCGGCGCACGGCACCGCGCTCTCCGGCGGCGGTGGCGCGGTGGTCGCCGACGGCATGCTCTACGTCCAGGCGGCGTACTACCCGCAGTACCCGAGCGCCTCGGGCGGCGCCCTGCTCGCCTTTTCCCTACGGTAGGACCCGTCGGCGCAAGAGAAGGTCAACTCACGGCCGGCGGCGAACAGTTGCCGCCGGCCCCGGCAAGGAGGAAAGTCATGGAGATCGTCGTGGTGGGAGCGGCCGGCCGGACCGGTCGGCTGCTGGTCGAGAAGGCCCTGGAGAACAAGCACGGTGTCACCGCCCTGCTCCGCGACCCGGCCAAGCTGGCGGTCGAGCACGAGCGGCTGACCAAGGTGCGCGGCGACGTGTTCGACGCCGCCTCGCTGAACGCCCCGCTGGAGGGCAAGGACGCCGTCGTGGTGGCGCTGGGCGTGACCAGCCGCACCACCACGACGGTCTTCTCCGACGGCGTGCGCAACGTCATCGCGGCCGCCCGGACCGGCGGGGTGCGCCGGCTGGTCACGATGTCCTCGGCGGGCCTGGAGACCAAGCACCTGCCGGCGATGCAGCGCTTCGTCGCCGAGTTCGTGGTGGACCGGGTCTACCGGAACATCCACCTCGACCTCGGCCGGATGGAGGACGAGGTCGAGGCCAGCCCGCTGGACTGGACGATCGTCCGGGTGCCGATGCTGACCGACGGCCCGGCCACGCCCAACTACCAGGCGGTGGTGGGCGGTCACATCCCCAAGGCCTCGCGCGTCGCCCGGGCGAACGTCGCCGACTACATCGTCACTCATCTGGATGACCCGGCCACCTACGGCCGGCGCGTCGAGGTGGCCAACTGATGACCCCCGGCGGAGGCCGGCCCGCCCGCGGCACGTCCGCGGCGCGGGCCGGCCGCGCGCCGGCGGGGCACCGCCGCTGAGCGGACCGATCGAGGGGGAAACGCACCGTGAACATCGTCGTCTTCGGCGCGACCGGGGGCACCGGCCGCCACTTCCTGGAACTGGCCGCCGCGGCCGGGCACTCCACCGTCGCCTTCGCCCGCGACCCGCTGGCCCTGGTCGACGCCCGGCCGACCACCATCCGGCAGGGCGACGTGCTCGACCCGGAGGCGGTGGCCCGCGCCGTCGAGGGCGCGGACGCGGTGGTCTCCGCACTCGGCATCGGCTACAGCCGGGCCGCCACCACCGTCTACTCGGCCGGCACCGGCCACATCCTCAAGGCCATGCACGCGGCCGGGGTGGCCCGGGTGCTCTGCGTCTCCACCACCAGCATGAGCCCGGTGCCCTGGAGCGCCGCCCCGCTGCAGCGTGCGCTCACCTCCTGGGTGCTGCACCCGATGCTCCGCCGGCCGTACGCCGACATGGCGCGGATGGAGCGGCTGCTGCTGGCCGACACCGGGCTGGACTGGACGCTGGTCCGGGCCGCCCGGCTCACCGGCGGCCGGGCCCGGGGCCGCTACCGCACGGCCGCCGGGCGGCGGCTGCCCGGGGCCTGGTCGATATCCCGGGCCGACCTCGCGCACTACCTGGTGGGCGCGCTCGGCGACCCGGACGCCCGCCGCGCGGTCGTCGAGATCGCGTACTGACCGCCCGTCCACCGACCGTCCACCCGCCGCCCCGCCCCGCCCCGACCCGCCCGCCGACCGTGGCCGCGCCGCCGCCGTTCGTACTCAACGGGTGGTACGGCCGGCTACTCCCGCGGTGCGATGCCCGGCCCCCGCGGACCGGGCAGAGTGGGGAGTGATCCCGTGGATCACCCAAGCCGTGGGACGGCGGCCGCACACCATCCACCCCGGTGGCCGCCGGCCCGTGGCCCGCGTCGCCCCTCGCCCTCCGGAGCACAGCCGATGCCCACACCTCCCGGTCCGCCCGCCGCCGACACCCCCGCGCCCCCGTCCGGGTCCGCCGCGGGCGAGCCGTCCGCGGCCCCGACGGCCCCCGACGGGCCCCCGGCCGGCCGCGCCGGGCGCCTGCGACTGCCCCGGCACGCCCGTCGGGTCTGGCTGGTCGTGCACGTCGCCTGCTCGGTCGGCTGGCTCGGCCTGACCGCGGGCGTGCTCGCCCTCGGCATCGCCGGCCGCTTCTCCGACGACCCCGACACCGTCCGCGCCGCCTACCTGGCCCAGCGGATCTTCGCCGACTGGCTGCTGATCCCGGTCAGCCTGCTCTCGCTGCTCTCCGGCGTGCTGCTGTCCCTCGGCACCACCTGGGGCCTGCTGCGCCACCGGTGGGTCGCCACCAAGTTCTGGCTCACCCTGGCCGCCACCCTGGCGTCGATCTTCGCGCTGCGCGCCTTCATCCACGACGCGGCCGGCCAGGTCGCCGCCGGCACCGTCCCGCCCGACGGCCGCGCCCCGCACGTCCTGGTCATCGCGCCCTCGGTGGCGCTGACCATCTACCTGTTCGCCACCGTGCTCTCCGTGGTCAAGCCCTGGGGGATGACCGCGCGCGGCCGGCGGCTCGCCGCCGAGGCCCGCGCCGCGCGCGCCGGCCGCCCCGCAGCGGCGCCGGGGCGGTGACCCTCCCCTGTCCATGAGCACCGATCACGACCCGTACGGCGGACCGCCGTGGACCAGGCCGGCCTGGACGCGGTTCTCCGCGCTCCTGGTCGCCCTGGTCCAGCTGGTCGGCTCCACCGCCGCCGCCCACCAGCAGCCGGACCGCGCCGCGCTGGACGCCGCCGGGTACGCCCTGCTGCTGCTCGGCCCGGCCCTGCTCCTGCTGCGCGACCGCTACCCGGGCCCGGTGGTGGCCGCCGTCACCGCCGTCACCGCCGGCTACCTGCTGGCCGGCTACCCCTACGGCCCGGTGTTCTTCAGCCTCGGCGTGGCCGTCTACGGCGCGCTCGCCCGCGGCCGCCGCCGGTGGGCCTGGATCTCCCTCGGCGTCGGCTACCTGGTCCACCTGGCCAGCTCCCACCTGCTGCCGCACGACTGGCAGCGCGCGCCCGGGCCCGGCCCCAACTGGTGGCAGGAGGCCGGGGCGGCGGCCTGGTTGCTGCTGATCCTGGCCGGCGCCGAGATCATGCGCACCCGCGGCGAGCAACTGGCGGCGCGCCGGCTGGCCCGGCGGCAGGCGGAGGAGAACCGGGCCGCCGAGGAGCGGCTGCGGATGGCCCGAGAACTGCACGACATCCTGGCCCACTCGATCTCGGTGATCCACCTCCAGGCCGGGGTGGCCCTGGAACTCATCGACGAGCACCCCGAGCAGGTCCGCACCGCGCTGACGGTCATCAAGGCGACCAGCAAGGAAGCGCTGGGCGAGGTCCGCCAGGTGCTCGGGACCCTGCGCGGCCCGGACGGCCAGGCCCCGCGCACCCCCGCCCCCGGCCTCGCCCGGCTGCCCGAGCTGGTCACCCAGGCCGGCCACGCCGGGCTCGCCGTCACGGTCGGGACGACCGGCCCGGCCCGGCCGCTCTCCGCCCAGGTGGAGCTGGCCGCCTTCCGGATCGTCCAGGAGGCGCTCACCAACGTCATCCGCCATTCGGCGGCGCGCACCGCCACCGTTCTGATGGACTGGTCCTCCCCGGACGGGCTGCTGCTCCGGGTGGACGACCCGGGCCCGGCCGCCGGCGGCGAGGGCGGCGGCTCCGGCAACGGCCTGATCGGCATGCGCGAGCGGGCCGCGGCCTTCGCCGGGGAGCTGACCGCCGGACCGCACGGCGGCGGTTTCCGGGTGCGGGCCTGGCTGCCCGACCCGGCGGGGTCGGGCACGGCGAGCGAGAAGGAGCGGTCGGGATGATCCGGGTACTGCTGGCGGACGACCAGGTCCTGGTCCGGGCGGGCTTCCGGGCGCTGCTCGACGCCCAGCCCGACATCGAGGTGGTCGGCGAGGCCGACGACGGCGAGGCGGCCGTCCGGCTGGCGGAGGAACTGCGCCCGGACGTCGTGCTGATGGACATCCGGATGCCCGGCACCGACGGCCTGGAGGCCACCCGGCGGATCTGCGCCCGGCCCGAGTCGGCCGGCGTCCGGGTGGTCGTGCTGACCACCTTCGAACTGGACGAGTACATCTTCGAGGCGCTGCGGCTGGGCGCGGCCGGCTTCCTGGCCAAGGACACCGAACCGGCCGACCTGCTGCGGGCCGTGCGGGTCGCCGCCGTCGGCGACTCGCTGCTCTCCCCGGGCGCGACCCGCCGGCTGGTGGACGAGTTCGCCAGCCGCTCCCGGGAGCCCGCCGCGAGCGGCCGGCTGCTCGCCGCGCTCACCGACCGGGAGCGCGAGGTGCTCACCCTGGTCGGCATGGGCCTGAGCAACGACGACATCGCCCGCCGCCTGGTGGTCAGCCCGCTCACCGCGAAGACGCACGTCAGCCGCGCGATGGTGAAGCTCGGCGTCCGTGACCGCGCCCAACTGGTCGTCCTCGCCTACGAGTCCGGGCTGGTCCGGCCCGGCTGGCTGTGACCCGGGCCGGGACCCGCCGGCCCGGCCGGCCGTGACCCCGGCCGGGACCCGCCGCCCCGGCCGGCCGTGACCCGCCCGCCGGGCCGGGGGCCCGGAGCAGTGCCGCCCCCGGCCCGTACTCCCCGCGTCGTACCCCCGGTGCCGCTCCCCGGAGGACGCGCCGGCCCCCTCCTCGGCGGGACCCTCGTGGTGGCCTCGGGAACGGTCCGCGGCCGGCGCCAGGCCCCCGTCCGAACCCGCGGGGCTCACCGAGGAGTTGAATGACATGCAGAGCACCGCACTGCTCGCCGACACGATCTGCCGGGACGGCTGGGGCCCGTGGAACGGGGGCGGCCCGGGCCCGTGGTTCCTGCTCTTCCCGCTGTTCTGGCTGCTCGTCCTGATCACCCTGTTCACCGTGCTGCGCCGCCGCGGCTGGGGCCGGCGCGGGCCGTGGGGCCCGCCGTGGGCCGGCCAGTGGGGCGGTCCGTGGAACGGCGGCGGCCCGGGCTGGCGCGGCGGCTGGCCGGGCGGCCCCGAGGGCCCGCTGGCGAGCCTGGCCCGCCGGTACGCCGACGGTGAGATCGGCGAGGAGGAGTACCGCACCCGCCGGGACACCCTGATCGAGCACCTGCAGGGCCCGGACGACACCAAGCCGGGCCAGGGCGGTGCCAGGTGAACGCCTTCCCGGTGCTCGACCTGGTCGGGACGGACCGGATGGCCGCCCGGGTCACCGAGGCGGTCAAGGTCTACGGGGTGGGCCGCACCGAGGTGCGCGCCCTGGACCACGTGACCGTCGGCTTCCCGGCCGGCCGGCTCACCGCGATCATGGGGCCGTCCGGATCCGGCAAGTCCACCCTGCTGCACTGCGCGGCCGGGCTGGACCGGCTGACCGCCGGCACCGCGATGATCGGCGACACCGAGCTGGAGAACCTCAGCGACCGCCGGCTGACCCTGCTGCGCCGGGAGCGGATCGGCTTCGTCTTCCAGTCCTTCAACCTGGTGCCGGTGCTCACCGCCCGGGAGAACATCACGCTGCCGGTCGACCTGGCCGGCGGCGAGGCGGACCGGCAGTGGGTGGAGACCCTGATCGACGCGGTCGGGCTGCGCGAGCGGCTCGACCACCGGCCGAGCGAGCTCTCCGGCGGCCAGCAGCAGCGGGTCGCGCTGGCCCGGGCGCTGGCCGGCCGCCCCGAGGTGGTCTTCGCGGACGAGCCGACCGGCAACCTGGACTCCCGCACCGGCGCCGAGGTGCTGGAGCTGATGCGCCGCGCGGTGGACGAGATGGGCCAGACGGTGGTGATGGTCACCCACGACCCGACCGCCGCCGGCTACGCGGACGAGGTGCTCTTCCTCGCCGACGGCCGCCTGGTGGACCGGATGGAGCGGCCCACCCCGGCCGGGGTGCTGGACCGGATGAAGGCCTTCGACCACGCCCCCGCGACCGGGCGGGGAGGCGTCCGGTCATGAGCAGCAGCGCCACCGCCACCCTGCGGATCAGCCTTCGCTCGCTGGCCGCGCACAAGCGGCGGCTGGCCGGGACGTTCACCGCGATCCTGCTCGGGGTGGCCTTCCTGTCCGGCACGCTGGTGCTCGGCGACACCCTGCGCGGGAGCTTCGACACGCTGTTCGCCGACGCCAACCGCGGCACCGACGCCGTGGTGCGCAGCGCCGACGTGATGGACACCGAGAACACCTTCGGCGGCGTCCGGGCCCCGGTGGACCTGGCGCTGGCCGACCGGCTGCGCGAGGTTCCGGGGGTGGCGGCCGCCGAGCCGGCGATCCAGGGCTCCGGCCAGCTGATCGGCCGGAACGGCAAGGCGGTGGGCGGCCAGGGCCCGCCCACCCTGGCCGGCTACTGGCAGCCGGACAGCGGGCTCAACCCGTACCGGCTGGCCGAGGGCCGGGCACCGCAGCGGCCGGGCGAGGCGGTGATCAACCGGGGCGCGGCCAAGGCCGGCGACCTGAAGCTCGGTGACACGACCGTCCTGCGCGCCCCCGACCCGGTGCCGGTGACGATCGTCGGCATCGCGACCTTCGGCGCCAAGGCCGACGGCATGGGCCAGAACACCTGGACCGGGCTGACCCTGGAGGACGCCGAGCGCTACCTGACCCCGAAGGGGCAGGGCCAGGCCACCTCGATCCAGTTACGCGCCGAGGGCGGCGTCTCCCAGCAGGAGCTGGTGGCGGCGCTGTCGGCGAAGCTGCCGGCCGGGCTGGAGGCGGTGACCGGGACGAAGGTCAGCGAGGAGGCCACCCAGCAGGTGTCCAGCCGCTTCCTGACCATGTTCACCACGCTGCTGCTGGTCTTCGCGGGCATCGCCCTGCTGGTGGCGACCTTCACCATCCACAACACCTTCGCCATCGTGGTGGCCCAGCGGACCAGGGAGAACGCGCTGCTGCGGGCGCTGGGCGCGGCGCGCGGCCAGGTGCTGGCGGCGACCCTGGCGGAGGCGGTGGTGGTCGGTGTGGCCGCCTCGGTGGCCGGCCTGCTCGGCGGGATCGGGGTGGCGGCGGGGCTGAAGTCGCTGTTCAAGGTGATCGGCTTCAACCTGCCGACCGGCGGCCTGGTGATCGGCGCGGTCTCGGTGGCGCTGCCGCTGCTGGTCGGAACGGTCACGGCGGTCGCCTCGGCGGTCGCCCCGGCGGTGCGGGCGGGCCGGACGGCTCCGCTGGCCGCGATGCGGGCGGTGGCGGTGGACGGCGCGGCGGACGGCCGGGCCGGCCGGATCCGCTGGATCACCGGCGCGCTGCTGGTGGCGGCCGGGGTGGCCGGCACGGTGGTCGGCGCGACCGACGGCCCGTCGGTCGGGCTGACCGCGGGCGGGGCGGTGACGACGCTGCTCGGTGTGGTGGTGCTCGGCCCGGTGTTCGCGACCTTCGTGGTGCGGCTGCTGGGCGCCCCGCTGCCGCGGCTGCGCGGCATGCCGGGCGTGCTGGCCGAGCGCAACGCGGCCCGCAACCCCAAGCGGACGGCGGCCACGGCCAGTGCGCTGATGGTCGGTGTCACGGTGGTCTCGCTGTTCACGGTCTTCGGCGCGTCGGTCAAGGCGACCATGGACGACACGGTGAGCCGGACCTTCGCCGGGGACCTCGCGGTCTCCACCGGCGGCTTCCGGGGCGGCGGGCTGAGCCCCCGGCTGGCGGACGCGGTCGGCGCGCTGCCCGAGGTGAGCGGCAGCGTGGGCCTCGGCCGCGGGGTGGCCCGGGTGGACGGCCACGGCCGGACCCTGGACGTCACCGATCCGGCCCGGCTGGCCGGCATCGTCGACCTCGGCCGGGTGGACGGTTCGCTCCAGCTGGGCACCGACGGCCTGGCGGTCTCCCGGAGCGAGGCGGAGAAGCAGGGCTGGCACCTGGGCACCGCCGTCCCGGTGCGGTTCAGCGACGGCGCCGAGTCGCCGTTCACCGTGAAGGCGCTCTACCAGGGCGGCGAGCTGGCCGGCGACTACCTGGTCACCCGGGAGGCCTGGGCCCCGCACAAGGGCCAGGACACCGACTCGTTGGTGGCGGTCGCTCTCAAGGACGGGGTGTCGCTGTCGGCCGGCAAGGAGGCCGTGCAGAAGGCGGTGGAGCCGTTCGGGGCCCCCGACGTGCAGACCCGGGCGGAGTACGCCGAGAGCTCGGCCTCGGTGGTCGACATCATGCTCTCGGTGGTCTACGCGCTGCTGGCGCTCGCGGTGCTGATCGCGCTGCTGGGGATCGCCAACACGCTGACCCTCGCGGTGCACGAGCGGACCAGGGAGCTGGGCCTGCTGCGCGCGGTCGGCCAGACCCGCGGCCAGCTGCGGGCGATGGTGCGCTGGGAGTCGGTCCTGGTGGCGATGTTCGGCACGGTCGGCGGCCTGGGCCTGGGCTCGTTCCTGGGCTGGGCGCTGGTGCGGGCGGCCGACACCGAGGGGACCGGCAGCTTCGCCGTCCCGCCGCTGCAGCTCACCGTGGTGCTGGTGGCCGGGCTGGTCGCGGGCGCGGTGGCCGGGCTGCGGCCGGCCCGCCGGGCGGCCCGGCTGGACATCCTGCGGGCGATCGCGGCCGGCTGACCCGCCGCGGACACACCGGAGCCCGGGCCCCCCGACCAACGGGGCCCGGGCTCCGGGCGGACGCGGTGCGGACTCAGGCCGCGGCGGGCAGCTCGTCCAGGCCCTCGGCGACCAGCTTGGCCAGGCGGTCCAGGGCCTGGTCGGCGCCCTCGGCGTCGGAGGCCAGCACGACCTCCTCGCCGCCCTGCGCGCCGAGTGCGAGCAGGCCGAGCATGGAGCCGGCGTTGACCGGGTTGCCGCCGGGCTTGGTGATGGTGATCGGCACGCCGGTGGCCGCGACGGCCTTGACGAAGACGGAGGCGGGACGGGCGTGCAGGCCCTCGGCCCAACCGATGGTGACGCGGCGCTCAGCCATGAGACGTGCCTTTCCGGTAAAGCTGGTCACGGCCGTGATGGGGGAGTACGGACGTGTTGTCTAGACCAGTGTTGCACGCAGGCGACCCCGTCGAGCCGTCGCGTTCAGGACTTGTGATTGTTTCTTTCAGGGCCATAAACAGCGAATAATCCCCGTTCAGAGGCCCTGTCCACCCTGCCGTGAACGCACGCCCGGCGCCATTCGGCTCGCCGCCGGATAACCTGACGGTCGTGGACGACTCTGCGGTAGTGCGATCCGAGCCGGAGTACGAGCCGGAGTACCCCCAGCACTGGGAGGCCGACATCCTCCTGCGCGACGGCGGCACGGCCCGGATCCGGCCGATCACCCCCGCCGACGCCGGCCGGCTGGTCGAGTTCTACGAACAGGTCTCCGACCAGTCGAAGTACTTCCGCTTCTTCGCGCCCTACCCCCGGCTCTCCGACAAGGACGTCCGCCGCTTCACCCACCACGACTTCGTCAACCGGGTCGGCCTCGCCGTCGTGGTCCGCGACCGCTTCATCGCCACCGTCCGCTACGACCGGATCGACCACGACGGCCGCCCCTCCGAGACCGGCACCGACGCCGAGGTCGCCTTCCTGGTCCAGGACGCCCACCAGGGCCGCGGCGTCGCCTCCGCGCTGCTGGAGCACATCGCCGCCGTCGCCCAGGAGCGCGGCATCCGCCGCTTCCAGGCCGAGGTGCTGCCGGAGAACCGCAAGATGGTGAAGGTCTTCACCGACGCCGGCTACGTCCAGCGCCGCAGCTTCGCCGACGGCGTCGTCCACCTGGAGTTCGACCTCGAACCCACCGCCGCCTCGCTCGCCGTCATGCGGGCCCGCGAGCACCGCGCCGAGGCCCGCTCCGTCCAGCGGCTGCTCACCCCGCGCTCGGTCGCGGTGATCGGCGCCTCCCGCCGCCCGCACACCGTCGGCCGGACCCTGCTGCGCGACCTGCTCACCGGCTTCGCCGCCGACGACCGCCCGGTGTACGCGGTCAACCGCAGCGCGCCGCCCGGCTCCGAGCTGGACGGCGTCCCGGTGCACCGCTCGATCCTCGACATCCCCGGCCCGGTCGACCTCGCGGTGATCGCCGTCCCCGCCTCCGCCGTCCCCGAGACGGTCGCCGAGTGCGGAGCGCACGGCGTCCAGGGCCTGGTCGTGGTCACCGCCGGCTACGCCGAGACCGGCCCCGAGGGCCGCGACCGCCAGCGCGCCCTGGTCCGCCAGGCCCGCGCGGCCGGCATGCGGGTGATCGGCCCCAACGCCTTCGGCCTGATCTCCACCGACCCCGAGCGGCCGCTCAACGCCTCGCTCGCCCCCGTGCTGCCCGCGCGCGGCGGCTTCGGCGTCTTCTGCCAGTCCGGCGCGATCGGCGTCGCCCTGCTGGAGGCCGCCCACCGGCGAGGGCTCGGCATCTCCTCCTTCGCCTCGGTCGGCAACCGCGCCGACGTCTCCGGCAACGACTTCCTCCAGTACTGGGCCGAGGACCCGGCCACCGACGTCGTCCTGCTCTACCTGGAGTCCTTCGGCAACCCCCGCAAGTTCACCCGGATCGCCCGCCGGCTCGCCCAGGCCAAGCCGGTCGTCGTGGTCAAGGGCGCCCGCCACACCGGCAGCCTGCCGCCCGGCCACGCCGTCCCCGCCACCGCCACCGGCCTCAAGGACGCCACCGTCGACGCCCTCTTCGAACAGGCCGGCGTCACCCGGGTGGAGACCATCACCGAACTGTGCGACACCGGCGAACTGCTCGCCCTCCAGCCGCTGCCGCCCGGCGACCGGGTCGCCGTGATCGGCAACTCCGACTCCCTCGGCCTGCTCACCCACGACGCCTGCCTCTCCGCCGGCCTGCGCCCGCGCACCCCCGTCGACCTCACCACCGCCGCCACCGGCGAGAACTACCGGATCGCCCTGGACACCGCGCTCGGCGACCCCGCGGTGGACGCGGTGATCGCCGTCGCCATCCCGCCGATCGGCAACCAGCTCTGGGGCCCGGCCGCGGACGTCAGGCCCACCGGCCCCGAGGACCCCGACCTCGGCACCGACGACCCGGAGATCGCCGCCGCGCTGCTCGACGCCGGCGAGCGCGCCCGCGCCGCCGGCAAGCCGCTGCTCCTCGCCCACCTGGCGCTCACCGACCTGCCCGGCCGGCTGCGCCCCGGCGGCATCCCCGCCTACCCGGCGCCCGAACGGGCCGTACGCGCGCTGGCCCACGCCGTCCACTACGCCGACTGGCGCCGCCGGATGGCCGCCGCCGAGGAGACCGCCCGGGTCCCCGAACTCGACCGGATCGACGAGGCCGGCGCCCGCGCCCTGGTCGAGGCCGCGCTCTCCACCCGCGCCGGGATCGCCGCCCGCACCCAGCCCGGCGGTGCCCGGATCACCCTGCCCGACGCCGACGCCGCCGCCCTGCTCGCCCGCTACGGCGTGGACGTCTCGCCGGCCCTGCCCGCTCCCGACGAGGAGAGTGCGGTGCGCGCCGCCGCCACCCTCGGCTACCCCGTCGCGCTCAAGGCCACCGCCCCCCACCTGCGCCACCGCCCCGACCTCGGCAGCGTCCGGCTGGACCTGACCGGCGAGCCCGGGCTGCGCCGCGCCCACCACGAGCTGGACGCCCTGCTCGGCGGTGCCGCCCAGGCCGAACTGGTGGTCCAGCGGCTCGCCCCGCGCGGAGTGGACACCGTCATCGGCGCCACCGTCGACCCGGCGGTCGGCGCGATCCTCTCCTTCGGCCTGGCCGGCGCTCCCGCCGAACTGCTCGGCGACGTCGCGCACCGGCTGGTTCCGGCCACCGACCAGGACGTCGCCTCGCTGGTGCGCGAGGTCAGGGCGGCACCCCTGCTGTTCGGCTGGCGCGGTGCCGAGGCCGTCGACACCGACGCCCTGGAGGAGCTGCTGCTGCGGGTGTCCCGGCTGGTCGACGACCTTCCGGAGGTCGCCTCGGTGGATCTCGAACCGGTGGTCGTGGCCCCGCACGGACTGGCGATCCTGGGGGCGCGCGTCCGCATCGCACCCCTGCCGGTCCGCAGCGATCTGGGCCCGCGCGCCATGAGCACGCTGTAACCTTCCTTGGTTGCGTCCGGACCGCGGGCGCCGTTGTCCGAAGCTCGGCGCCGCGCCGCCCGCTTCGTCGGCGGACCATGCCAGGATGGAGTTATGGCGAAGACCGGTACCACCACCACGCAGGACCTGCGTTCCGCGATCGAGCGCAGCGGCTACTACCCGGCCCTGGTGTCCGAGGCGGTGGAGTCCGCGGTGGGTCCCGAGCCGATCAGCTCCTACCTGGTGCACCAGGAGACCACCTTCGACGCCAACGAGGTCCGCCGGCACGTCACCGTGCTGGTGCTGACCCCGACCCGCTTCGTGGTGAGCCACACCGACGAGCAGACCGGCGACGCCAGCAGCCCCGCCGTACCGCTGGCCACCACCTCCACCGAGAGCGTCCGCCTGGACCGGATCAACTCCGTCGTGGTGAGCCGGATGGTCGCCAACCCGGAGACCTACACCCCGGGCACCCTGCCCCGCGAGGTGGTGCTGACCATCGGCTGGGGCGCCGTCCAGCGCCTCGACCTCGAACCGGCCGGCTGCTCCGACCCCAACTGCGAGGCGGACCACGGCTACACCGGCTCCGCCACCGCCGACGACCTGTCGCTGCGGGTCAGCGAGGCCGGCGACGGCCCCGAGACGGTCGCCCAGGCCCTGGTCTTCGCCCGCGCCCTGTCCGAGGCGACCGTCAACGACGGCCCCCGGGTCTGATCCGCACCCACCGCCGTCCCGCCCCACCGCCCCGCCCCACCGCTCCGCGCCGTCGTCCCGTGCCGTAGTCCCGCCCCACCGCCCGCCGACACGTACCGCCGTCACGCTCCGCCGCCACGCATCGAACCGCGCCGTCCGGACGCCACCCCGTCCGCCCGGACCGCACCGGCCAGCCAGGAAGCCACCCCCGCCACCATGCCCTTCGCCCCCGACGGCCACGACGCCTTCGAGCTCCTCGACCCCGCCACCGCGCCCGCGCCCCCCTACGGCACCGGCTCGCTCTGCGACCTGCTGCCCTCGGTGGCGGCCGGCCTCGGCGTCCCCGGCTTCGAGGCGGCGCTGCCGCTGGCGCCCGCCGACCGCGCGGTGGTCTTCCTCGTCGACGGCCTCGGCTGGGAACTGCTGCTGCGCCACCCCGAGTACGCGCCGTTCCTCTCCTCGCTGACGGCCGGCTCGCTCGGCGGCACCGGCCGCCCGCTGACCGCCGGCTTCCCGTCCACCACCGCCACCTCGCTGGCCTCGGTCGGCACCGGCACCCCGCCGGGCCTGCACGGCCTGGCCGGCTACACGGTGGCGGTGCCCGGCGCCGGCCACCTGATGAACCAGCTCCGCTGGCAGCCGCACACCGACCCGGCCGCCTGGCAGCCGTACCCGACCGTCTTCGAGCGGGTCGACGCCGCCGGGGTGGCCACCGCCCAGGTCTCCTCCCCCCTGTTCGCCCAGACCCCGCTGACCCGGGTGGCGCTCTCCGGCGGCACCTTCCTCGGCCGCACCACCGGCGAGGAGCGGATGGACCGGGCCGCCGCCTGGCTGGCCGAGCACGACCGCGCGCTGGTCTACACCTACGTGAGCGAACTGGACGGCGCGGGCCACCGCTTCGGCGTGGACTCCGACGAGTGGCGGATGACCCTGGACGCGGTCGACCGGCTGGCCCGCCGGCTCGCCGAGCAGCTCCCCCCGCGCTCGGTGATGTACGTCACCGCCGACCACGGCATGATCGACATCGCCCCCGAGGACCGGATCGACTTCGACGAGGACTGGGAGCTCGGCGCCGGTGTCGCCCTGCTCGGCGGCGAGGGCCGGGCCCGCCACGTCTACGCCGTCCCCGGCGCCGCCGCCGACGTCCACGCGGTGTGGAGCGAGGTGCTCGGCGACCGGATGTGGGTGGCCACCCGCGACCAGGCGATCGGGGCCGGCTGGTTCGGCCCCGCCGTGGACGACCGGGTCTACCACCGGATCGGCGACGTGGTCGCCGCCGCCCGCGACGACATCGCCATCACCGCCTCCCGCAACGAGCCCGGCGAGTCCGCGATGATCGGCCTGCACGGTTCGATGACCCCGGTCGAGCAGTACGTGCCGCTGCTCGAATTCCGCCGCTGAACCCCCTTGATGTGAAAGGCCTTTGCACCACCCATGGCTGAACTGGTGTTCTTCTCCGGCACGATGGACTGCGGGAAGTCGACCCTCGCGCTCCAGATGGACCACAACCACGCCGCCCGCGGCCGGCAGGGGATCATCCTCACCCGCAACGACCGGGCGGGCGCGGCCACCATCTCCAGCCGCCTCGGTCTGCGCGCCGACGCGGTCGAGGTGGGCGACGACTTCGACTTCCACGCCCATGTGGTGCACCGGCTCTCGGCCGGCGGCCGGGTCGACTACCTGATCTGCGACGAGGCCCAGTTCTTCACCCCCGGCCAGATCGACCAGCTCGCCCGGATCGTCGACGAGCTCGACATCGACGTCTACACCTTCGGCATCACCACCGACTTCCGCACCCGGCTCTTCCCCGGCTCGCAGCGCCTGATCGAACTCGCCGACCGGGTCGAGGTGCTCCAGGTCGAGGCGCTCTGCTGGTGCGGCGCCCGGGCCACCCACAACGCCCGCACCGTCGGCGGGGTGATGGTGGTCGAGGGCGCGCAGGTGGTGATCGGCGACATCTCGGTCCGCGAGGACGAGGTCGGCTACGAGGTGCTCTGCCGCCGCCACCACCGCCGGCGCCTCACCGCCGCCACCGCCCGCGCCGCCGTCCTCTCCCCGGACGTCCTCCCCTTCGAGGACCAGCAGGCCTAGGAACGGCAGTCCCTAGAGCGGTTCCAGCACCGAGAAGTGCCCACCGCGCGGGTCGGCCAGCCGGACCGCGCGGCCGCGCGGCGTCGGGTGCGGCTCCACCAGCACCCGGCCGCCCAGCTCGACCGCGCGGCGTGCCGTCAGTTCCGCGTCGGTGACGGCGAAGTGGGTGCGCCAGCGCGGCGGGTGGCCGCGCAGCTCGGCGTCGCGCCGGATCCCGGCCACCGGCCGTCCGCCGACCAGCAGCGCCGACCCGCCCTCGGTCTCCGCCACCGGCACCCCGAGCACCGTGCGGTAGAAGACCGCCGCGCCGTCCGGGTCCGGGGTGAGCAGTTCCGCCCAGGCCGGCCCGCCGGGCTCCGGCCCGGCCTCCCGGCCGAGGTGCTCCGCGCCCTGCCAGAGCCCGAAGACCGCGCCGGAGACGTCCGCCGCGATCGCCAGCCGCCCGGCCCGCTCGGCCTGGAGCGGCCCGACCGCGACCGTGCCCCCGCACTCCCGCACCAGCTGGGCCGAGCGGTCCGCGCTGTCCACCGCGAAGTAGGTGGTCCACTGCACCGGGTAGCCGGTCACCGAGGACACCCCGAGCCCGGCCACCGGCTCCTCGCCGATCCGGGCCCGCACGTACGCGCCGAGCTGGGTCGGGCCCGCGGTGAACGTCCAGCCGAGCAGTTGGCCGTAGAACGCCCGGGCGCCGGGCAGGTCGTCGGTCATCAGACTCACCCAGCACGGAGTGCCCTGGGCGAGCCGGAGTGTCAGCGCGGACATGACAGGTCTCCTCGGAGCGCGGACGGCGCACGAAACGGCGCAGTGAGGGTGATGCTTCCACCGTGGCGCGCTCCGAACCCTCGGGCCGCGCGGAAAGTCCGGCAAAGACCGCACAAAGAGCACCGGACAGTCGCACTGCGCCAGAATGACCGCCATGACCACCACTCACGATGACTCCCCGCTGGTGTCGGTGACCGGGCTGAGCGAGGCGCTCGCCTCCGGGCGCCCGCCGGTCCTGCTCGACGTGCGCTGGCAGCTCGGAGGTCCGCCCGGGATCGAGGACTACACCGCCGGCCACCTGCCGGGCGCCCACTTCGTCTCCCTCGACACCGATCTCGCCGCCCCCGCCGGCCCGCCCGGCCGCGGCGGCCGCCACCCGCTGCCCGACCCGGAGGAGTTCGGCGCCGCGCTGCGCCGCTTCGGCGTCTCGGCCGACCGCCCGGTGGTGGTCTACGACGGCGCCACCGCGCTGGCCGCCGCCCGCGCCTGGTGGCTGCTGCGCTGGGCCGGCCACCCCGACGTCCGGGTGCTGGACGGCGGGTTCGCCGCCTGGCGGGAGGCCGGACTGCCGGTCAGCACCGAGCCGCCGCCCGCCGGCGACGGGGACTTCAAGCCGGTGCCGGGGCGGCTGCCGGTGATCGACGCGGACGGCGCCGCGGTCTGGGCCCGCGAGGCACTGCTGCTGGACGCCCGGGCGGGGGAGCGGTACCGGGGCGAGACCGAGCCGATCGATCCGCGGGCCGGCCACATCCCGGGCGCCCGCTCCGCGCCGACCACCGAGAACGTCGGCCCGGACGGCCGCTTCCGGCCCGCCGCCGAACTCGCCGCCCGGTTCCGGGAGCTGGGCGCCGGCGAGCGGGAGACCGCCGTCTACTGCGGTTCCGGGGTGACGGCCGCGCACCAGATCCTGGCGCTAGCGGTCGCCGGCCTGCCCGCCACCCTCTACCCGGGCTCCTGGAGCGAGTGGTCCAGCGACGGGGCCCGCCCGGTCGCCGTCACCGACCAGCCGGGCTGAGCACGGCTCGGGGGCGGACGGCTCGGGGGCGGGCGGCCGCCGCCGTCCGCCCCCGACACCGATCCGTCCTGCTACTCCTGCTTCTTGCGCCGACTGCCGAAGACGATCTCGTCCCAGCTCGGCACGGTGGCCCGGCGCCCGGGCCGGACGCCGTCCGCCTCGGCCTGCCGGTCGGTGGTGCCGACCAGCCGCTCCCGGTGCGGCGCGACCGCGCGCGGCATCAGGATGTCCGCGTACGCCGAGCCCGCACCGACCGCCGGGGCGGCCGCCGCCGGCTCCTCCGCCTCCTCGGCCACCTCGGCGGGGACCGGTTCGACCGGCGGCGGGGCGCCGACCGCGAGGTCGCCGCGGAAGGCGGGCACCACGTCCAGCAGGCTGGTCAGCGAGTCGCGGGACTCGGCCGTCGCCTCGCGGGACTCCCGCACCTCGCGGGCGGACATGATCCGGTCGGCCGAGGGCCGGTCGATCATCGGCCGCGGCGGCCGGTCCTGGGGGAGCCGGGCGATCCGCGGGATGAACGGGAAGACCGACTCCTCCTCGCGCTCGACCGTTTCTCCGATCAGCGCACGGGCCTCGTCGTCGTTCGGCTGCACCAGCCGCCGGGGCGGGTCGTACGTCCACGACGCGCTGCGGCCCTCGCCGTCGGCCCGGTAGGAGAGGATGACCTCCCAGGTGCCGTCGTCGCGCCGCCAGGAGTCCCAGCGCTCGGTCTCCTTCTCCGCGCCGCGCAGCGCCAGCCGCTCGGCCACCGCCTCGCCCAGCTGCGGGCCGGGGGCCTCGCCGTGCCGGCGGATCGCGGTCTTGCGGGCCCGCTCGGCCATGAAGGCCCGCTCGGCCAGCACCGGACCCTCGAAGCGGCGGACCCGGTCGACCGAGATGCCGGCGGCCTGCGCGACCTCCTCGGCGGAGGCACCGGCTCGTATCCGCGCCTGGATGTCACGGGGGCGGAGGTGGCTCTCGACCTCGATCTCGATCTGGCCGAGGCGCGGACGGTCACCACGGATGGCGGCGCGCAGCCGCTCATCGATGGGAAGGGTGTACTCCGTGCTGTCGGCAGCCTTGAGCACCAGCCGTGTGCCGTCGTTGCTGACGGCCACAACCCGCAGTTCGGGCACGGTTACCTCCCGGGTGGTGCCTGCCGACGTCACCTGCGTCGCTGCTCCCGTACTGAGTGTGGCCTGCCCGCTCGCGACTGGCCACAACCTTGCTGAGTTCCCCGGCGTGTCGGGCTTACGCCCGTCCACGCCGCTGTGGCACGGTTGCCTTTTTGCCACGCCATCCGTCGACGTCGCGCCTGGGTGTCCCGGCCGTCCTCGCACGCGCAGTGACGCGACGATCCGGGACGGGCGTCGCCGTGCGTGCCTGCGCCACAGCTCTTCGTCGAGCTGCCGGTTGATGGGCAGTCGACAAGTCGACCCGGGCCTCAGGCTTTACGAACAGTACTCCATTCGTGGCATCCAAAGGGGCGGCTCGCCGCTCAAGTCTCCCGCGATTCACGGGAATCTCAAGAGCATGCGACCCCAATGGCCGAGGATCGACCGATGAACGGTGATCATCTTCACATATATCTTCCGGGAAGAACCGCATTTTCGACCCTTGTGTCCTTCTTTGGGCAAGATGGAGTGACTTGTTCGAAGGACAGTCGTACTGACACGAGGGACGTTGATGCCGCAGGTGAAGCCCGACCGGGACGGATCGGAGGAAGGTCGCAGGCGAATTGATCTGAGTGTGGCTCAGGTCGCCGCCAGTGCACTGGCCACCGTGGTGGGGGCGGTGCTCGCGTCCGAACTCGGCGTGTACGGCACCATTCTCGGCGCGGCGGTGGTGAGCATCGGCGCGACCACCGGCGGTGCGGTGTTCCAGCACCTCTTCAAGCGCACCGGCGAACAGCTGCGCGGCGCCGTGGACCGGACGGCCGGGCCGGGCCGGCTGGCGAACGGGCTGCGGCAGGTGCCGGAGCCGGTGCCCGCCGGGGATCCGCAGGCCCCGGCGCAGTGGAGCACCCCGCAGGTGGTCCGGGCGCGTCGCCGGTGGACCTGGAAGTCCTTCACGGCGGTGTCGGCGCTGGTGTTCACCCTCGCGATGGTGCCGATCCTCGCGTTCGAGCTGGCGACCGGGCAGCCGGTGTCGGCGACGGTCAGGGGCGAGTCGGGCACCGGCACCTCGATCGGCGGCCGGGTCGACCGGAAGCCGACCGTCCCCCCGGGTGACGCGCCGTCCTCCGGTCCCGCCTCGGTGCCCTCGCCCTCGGCCGGCAGGGACGGCGGCGCCTCCGGGCGGCCGACGCCCGACACCCGCCCGGGCGCGGAGGGCGGCGGGCCCTCGGCCTCCCCGTCGGCGGGTTCGGGTGCGGGCTCGGGCACCGCGCCCTCCACGACGCCCTCCGCGCCCCCCACCGGAGAGCCGTCCGCACCGCCGTCCGACAAGCCCTCGGCCCCGGCCGGCGACGGGGCCGGCTCCGCGAAGCCGTCCGGCGCCGCGACCCCGAGGCCCCCGGCCCCGACCACCGCGGTCGAGCCGCCCGCGGCCCCGGCCGGCGCGGCACCGGACCAGGGCCAGGGCTGAGGCCGGGGTCAGGCGCCCAGGACCCGGCGCAGGTAGTCGTTGCCGAAGCGCCGGTCCGGGTCCAGCTCGTCGCGCAGCGCGGTGAAGTCCGCGAAGCGCGGGTAGACCCCGGCGAGGTACTCGGCGTCCCGGGTGTGCAGCTTGCCCCAGTGCGGGCGGCCCCCGTGCTCGGTCATCAGCCGCTCGACCGCCGTGAAGTACCCCTGCTCGGCGGTGCCCCGGTAGAGGTGGACGGCGATGTAGGCGGTGTCCCGGCCGTGCGCGGTGGAGAGCCAGACCTCGTCGGCCGGCGCGAACCGCACCTCGACCGGGAAGCTGATCCGCCAGTCGGACCGCTCGACCATCGCCCGCAGCTCGCGCAGCACCTCGCCGACCGCCGCGCGCGGCACGGCGTACTCCATCTCGATGAAGCGCACCTTGCGGGGGCTGGTGAACACCTTGTACGCGGTGTCGGTGTAGCTGCGGTCCGACCAGGCGCGGCTGGCGAGCGAGGCGATCGCCGGCACCGAGCCGGGGAAGCGGCGGCCGACCCGGCAGGCGCCCTCCCAGACCGTGTTGGAGAGGAAGTCGTCCTCCAGCCACTCCTTGAACCGGGGCAGCGGCGCGGCCGGGCCCTGGCTGCGGTTGTTCCGCTTGGTGGAGCAGCGGTCGGTGTGCGGGAACCAGTAGAACTCGAAGTGCTCGTTGACGGCGGTGAGGTCGTCCAGCCGGTCCAGCACCTCGTCGAAGCCCATCGGCTGCTCGTGCGCGGTGAGCAGGAAGGCGGGCTCGACGGCGAGGGTGAGCGCGGTGATCACGCCGAGCGCGCCGAGGCCGAGCCGGGCGGCCGCGAAGAGCCGCGGGTCCTCGGTGGGGGAGCAGCGCCGGACGCGGCCGTCGGCGAGCACGATCTCCAGGCCGCGGATCTGGGCGGCGAGCGAGCCGGAGTCCCGGCCGGTGCCGTGGGTGCCGGTGCTGGTGGCGCCGGCCACCGTCTGCACCTCGATGTCGCCCATGTTGGTGAGCGAGAGGCCCGCGGCGGCGAGCAGCCGGTTGAGCCGGTGCAGCGGCATCCCGGCCTCGACGGTGACGGTGCCGTTCTCCCGGTCGATCTCCCGCAGGGCGGTCAGCGCGTGCGGGCGGACGAGCACGCCGTCCCCGGCGGAGGCGATCGCGGTGAAGGAATGGCCGGAACCGATCGCCTTGACGGTCCGGCCCTGGTCGGCGGCCCGCAGGATCTCCTTGGCCAGTTCCTCCGCCGTGCCCGGGGTGACCACCCGGGCGGGCACGGTGGTCTGGTTGCCCGCCCAGTTGGTCCAGCGGGTGCGGGTCGCGGTACTGGCCTGGGGCATTGCGGCGCCTCCTGCTCCGTGGCCGAACGGCGTCGGCTCACCTCGGTCCCTACCCGCGGGTAGGCCGCGGGTAGGGAGGAGGGTAAGTCAGGTCACCGTTCCAGGTCCACGGTTTCGACCGGGGGCAGGGCGGCCTCCTCGTCGGACAGTCCGGCCCGGAGCCGGCCGAGCCCGGCGAACGCGGCCAGCACGCCGAAGACCCCGGCGGTGAGCGGCACCCAGTAGCCCGCCGCGGCGCCGGCCGCGTCGATCACCCAGCCGCCGGCGGAGGAGCCGGCCGCGACGCCGAGGGCGAGGCCGGTGGTGGTCCAGGTCATGCCCTCGGTCAGCTGGGCGGCCGGGACCAGCCGCTCGACCAGGGCCATCGCGGTGATCAGGGTGGGGGAGATGGCGATGCCCGCGATCAGCAGCGCGCCGCCGACCGCCGCCAGTCCGCCGACGCCGTTCACCGACTCGGCGACCAGCAGCAGCGGGACCATGCTGACCGCCATGAACACCACGCCGCCGAGGAAGCGGACCGCCATCGACCCCTTCAGCTTGAGCGTGCCGAAGACGACGCCGGCCAGGCAGGAGCCGAACGCCCAGAGCGCCAGGATCAGGCCGGAGGCGGCGTCGTGGTGCTGGGCCTTGGCGTAGGCGACGGTGACCACCTCGACCGAGCCGAAGATCGCGCCGGTGGCCACGAAGGTCAGGATGAGCACCTGGAGCCCCCGGTTGCGGATCACCGGGCCGCCGACGTGCCGGGCGGCCGGATGGACCGGCGGCTCGGTGGAGCGCTGGGCGGCGAACAGGGCGACGCCGACCGCCAGGAAGACGCCGGCGAGCAGCACGCCCGCCTCCGGGAAGACCGCGGTGGCCAGCGTCACCGAGAGGATCGGGCCGACGATGAAGCAGACCTCGTCGACCACCGCCTCGAAGGAGTAGGCGGTGTGCAGCTTGGGCCCCTCCTCCCGGTACAGGTGCGCCCAGCGGGCGCGCACCATGGCGCCGGTGCTCGGCATGACGCCCATCCCGGCCGCGAACAGGAAGAGCGTCCAGTCCGGGGCCTCGAACCGGGCGCACAGCAGCAGGCCGACGGCGGCCGCCACGGTGAGCGCGGTGGCCGGCAGGACGATCCGGCGCTGCCCGTGCCGGTCGACCAGCCGGGAGACCTGGGGGCCCAGGACCGCCGCGGACACCGCCATCGTCGCCGACACCAGACCGGCGACGCCGAAGGAACCGCGCAGTTGGGAGAGCATCGTGACGATGCCGATCCCCGTCATGGAGATCGGCAGCCGGGATATGAACCCGGTGGACGAGAAGGCCAGGGTGCCGGGGGCGGCGAAGATCTGGCGGTAGCTGGACAGCACGGGGGCTCCGCAGGGGGGTAAGGAACGTTGCTGGCGAAGACAGCTTACGAACCTTGGCAAACGGTATTTTCCGGGCACCGGGCGCGGCCCCGGCCCGGACCGCCGTGTGCACAGTGGCAGGATCGGTGCCATGTCCGACGCGCGCAACACCACCCGCACCGGGGCCGCTCCGTACGACGCCCTGCTGCTGCTCTCCTTCGGCGGGCCCGAGGCCCCGGAGGACGTCGTCCCGTTCCTGGAGAACGTCACCCACGGCCGGGGCATCCCGAAGGAGCGGCTGCGGGAGGTCGGCAAGCACTACTTCCTGTTCGGCGGCGTCAGCCCGATCAACGGGCAGAACCGGGCGCTGCTGGCCGCGCTGCGCGAGGACTTCGCCGGGCACGGCCTCGACCTGCCGGTGTACTGGGGCAACCGGAACTGGGCGCCCTACCTGGTCGACACCCTGCGCGGGATCGCCGCCGACGGGCACCGCCGGATCGCCGTGCTGGCCACCAGCGCCTACGCCGGCTACTCCGGCTGCCGCCAGTACCGGGAGAACCTCGCCGACGCGCTGGCCGCGCTGGCCGCCGAGGGCCTGCCGGAGCTGCGGGTCGACAAGCTGCGCCACTTCTTCAACCACCCCGGCTTCGTCGAGCCGGTGATCGACGCCACCGCCGCGGCCCTGGAGCGGCTGCCCGAGGAGGTCCGGGCCGGTGCCCGGCTGGCGTTCACCACCCACTCGATCCCGGACACCATGGCCGAGACCTCCGGCGCCCCCGACGACCCGGCCCGCGGCCGCCCCGGCGGCGCCTACGTCGCCCAGCACCTGGACGTGGCCCGGCTGGTCGCCGCCGCCGTCGCCGAGCGCACCGGGGTCGCCGACCGCCCCTGGGAGCTGGTCTACCAGAGCCGCAGCGGCGCCCCGCACACCCCCTGGCTGGAGCCCGACATCTGCGACCACCTGGAGGCCCAGCACGCCGACGGCGCCCCGGCCGTGGTGATGGTCCCGATCGGCTTCGTCTCCGACCACATGGAGGTGAAGTACGACCTGGACACCGAGGCGGTGGCCAAGGCCGCCGAGCTCGGCCTGCCGGTCGCCCGGGCCGCGACCGTCGGCGCCGACCCCCGGTTCGCCGCCGCCGTGCGCGAACTCGTCCTGGAGCGGGCCGCCGCCGAGCGCGGCGAGCCGGTGACCCGCTGCGCGCTGGGCGCGCTCGGCCCCGGTCACGACGTCTGCGCCGTGGCCTGCTGCCCCAACCCGCGCGCCCCCCGCCCGGCCGCCGCCGAGCGCTGACCCGTTTCCGCCTCCGGAGGAGAACCCGTGTCCAGCCCCGCCGTGCCCGATCCCGCCCTGCTCGACGAGCTGCTCGACGTCGCCCTGGACGCCGCCCGCCGGGCCGGCACCCTGCTGCTGGAGGGCCGGCCGGCCGACCTCGGGGTGGCCGGCACCAAGAGCAGCCCGGTCGACGTGGTGACCGAGATGGACCTGGCCTCCGAGAAGCTCGTCCTGGAGCTGATCACCGCCCGTCGGCCCGAGGACGGCTACCTGGGCGAGGAGGGCGCCGAGCGGTCCGGCGGCAGCGGGGTGCGCTGGGTCGTCGACCCGCTCGACGGCACGGTCAACTACCTGTACGGCCTGCCCTCCTGGGCGGTCAGCGTGGCCGCCGAGCTGCACGGGCGCGCGGTGGTCGGTGTCGTGTACGCCCCGGCGCGCGGCGAGCTGTTCCACGCCGTGCTCGGCCGCGGCGCCCGGCGGGACGGCCGCCCGGTCTCCACCCGCCCGGCCCCGCCGTGGGGCCAGGCCCTGATCGGCACCGGCTTCGCCTACGTCCGCGAGGTGCGGGTCCGGCAGGCCGAGGTGGTGCTCGGGCTGATGCCCGAGGTGCGCGACATCCGCCGGGGCGGCGCCGCCGCGGTGGACCTCTGCGACGTCGCCGCCGGCCGGCTGGACGGCTACTACGAGCGCGGCCTGGCGCCCTGGGACCGGGCGGCCGGCTGCCTGATCGCGGCCGAGGCCGGCGCCCTGGTCGGCGGCCGCCCCGGGCGGGGCGCGGACGGCGAGCTGACCGTGGCCGCCGCCCCCGGCGTCTACGAGCCGCTCCAGGAGCGGCTGGCCGCCCTGAACGCCTGGGCGGACTGAGGAACGCCGAAGGGCCCGCTTCCCGACCGCACCGGCGGTCGGGAAGCGGGCCCCTCCGGGTCGTCTCCGGGCGACGAAGAGCCCTGACACACGGGGGATGCCAGGGCCTGGGTTTCGCACGGCCCCCACAGGGCCGCTGGTGCCGGAGGTCCGGCGACGGGTCGGCGGGGATCAGGCGGCGGTGCGGTGGCGCTCCAGCACCGTGTCCACGCCGTGCTCGGCGGCGAGACGGCGCAGATCGTCCAGCTCGGACTGTTCCACCTCGGCGAGGAACTCGTCCCCGGCCTCGATCGCGCGGTGCAGGTCCTGCTCGGCATTGGCGATGCGCTGCAGGATTCCGGCGGTGAAGGCGTCCATACGGGCCCCCTTACTGTGTCGGACGTGCACGGTCGTGCGCCCCCCGCCCCGGGGTGACGGTGGCCAGCGGAAGCGTCCGATCCGGGCGGTGAAGAGCTCCGGTCGGGCGCGGAGACGGCCCTCGGCCGCTCTCCCGGTGACGCCCCAGCCCCAGGGCCGGCGCGGATGAACGCACGGCGGGTGGGTGCGATCGGCTCAGAAACCGGATCGCGGGTGTGCGGATGTCCTCCCCGCCCCGGAGGGCGGGAAACCTCCCGGCGACAGAAAGTTGCCTGCGTCACAGTCCAACCGGACTGCTTCCACCACGAACGGGGGCCGCCCGCGCCCGGCGCCGCCCCGCGGCAGCCGTTCCTCCGGGGCAGCTTATCGCTGCCTTACCGCAGGACCAGGCAGGATGGAGACAGCGTCGGAGCCGTACGTCCGCTTCCCGGGCCGGCCTGAAGAAGGGACAACCACCGTGCGGGTTCTCGTCGTCGAGGACGAGCAGCTGCTCGCCGAGGCAGTGGCCACCGGTCTGCGCCGCGAGGCGATGGCCGTGGACGTGGTCTACGACGGGGAGGCCGCGCTCCAGCGCATCGCGGTCAACGACTACGACGTGGTCGTGCTCGACCGCGACCTGCCGCTGGTCCACGGTGACGACGTCTGCCGCAGTGTCGTCGACCAGGGCCTGGCCACCCGGGTGATCATGCTGACCGCCTCCGGCGACATCAGCGACCGGGTCGAGGGCCTGGAGATCGGAGCGGACGACTACCTTCCGAAGCCGTTCGCCTTCAGCGAACTCGTCGCCCGGGTGCGCGCCCTGGGCCGCCGCGCGACCGTCCCGCTGCCCCCCGTCCTGGAGCGGGCCGGCATCTCGCTCGACCCCGGCCGCCGCGAGGTGATCCGCGACGGCCGCCCCGTCCAGCTCGCCCCCAAGGAGTTCGCCGTCCTGGAGGTGCTGATGCGGGCCGGCGGTGCCGTCGTCTCCGCCGAGCAGCTGCTGGAGAAGGCCTGGGACGAGCACACCGACCCGTTCACCAACGTCGTGCGCGTCACCGTGATGACGCTGCGCCGCAAGCTCGGCGACCCGCCGGTGATCGTCACCGTGCCGGGTTCCGGCTACCGGATCTGACCGGACGCCGCGGTTCCGAGCGGACCCCGCGGCTCCGACGGAACCCGGCCCCCACCCCGCGCCCGCCCCGGCGGACGCCCCGAGAGGACCATCATGACCACCCCGCCCCCGGCCGGCGGGCCCTCCGGCGCGCCCACCGGCGGGCGCGCCGTGCCCAACCGGCCCGTACCGCCCAAGCCGGCCCACCCGCCGCGCGCCCCCCGCCTGCACTCCTCGCACGACACCTACGTGCCCGGTGACGGCATGCTCGCCTGGCTGCCGTTCCGCCCCACCATCCGGATCCGGCTCACCCTGCTCTACGGCGGGATGTTCCTGATGGCCGGGGTGGTGCTGCTCCTGCTGATGTACGTCTTCGTCAAGCAGGCCCTGCGCGACGTCCAGCCGCCGCCCTTCGACTTCGGGCCGACCGGCGCCCGGGTGAACGGCGTCTGGATGAGCACCGACCAGTTCAACCAGTACCTGGCCAACAGCCACACCGCGAAGTCCGACACCGCGCTCAACACGCTGCTGCGCAAGTCGCTCACCATGCTGGTCTGCCTCGCCGTGATCGCCTTCGCGGCCGGCTACGCGATGGCCGGCCGGGTGCTGCGCCCGCTCGGCCGGATCACCCGCACCGCCCGCGAGGTGGCCTCCTCGGACCTGCACCGGCGGATCGAGCTCGACGGCCCGGACGACGAGCTCAAGGAACTGGCCGACACCTTCGACGACATGCTGGAGCGCCTCGACCGCTCCTTCGACTCCCAGCGCCGGTTCGTCGCCAACGCCTCGCACGAGCTGCGCACCCCGCTGGCGATCAACCGGACCCTGCTGGAGGTCCAGCTCTCCGATCCGCAGGCCTCGCCCGACCTCCAGCAGCTCGGCAAGACCCTGCTGGCCACCAACGAGCGCAGCGAGCAGCTCGTCGAGGGCCTGTTGCTGCTCGCCCGCAGCGACAACGAGCTGACCGACCGCCGCCCGGTGGAGCTCTCCGAGGTGGCCACCCGGGCCCTGGAGCAGACCAGGGCGGAGGCGGCCAAGCGCGAGGTCGACCTGCGCGCCTCGCTGCACCCGGCGACGGTCTCCGGCAACGGCGTCCTGCTGGAGCGGATCGCGCTCAACCTGCTGCAGAACGCGGTCCGCTACAACACCCCGGACGGCTGGGTGGAGATCACCACCGCACCGGTGCCCGGCGGCGGCGAGCTGGTGGTCTCCAACACCGGCCCGGTGGTGCCCGGCTACGAGCTGGAACACATCTTCGAGCCGTTCCGCCGGGTCAAGGGCGCCGACCGGACCCGCAGCGACAAGGGGGTCGGCCTCGGCCTCTCGATCGTCCGCTCGGTGGTCCGGGCCCACAACGGCACCATCGAGGCCACCCCCCGCGCCGGCGGCGGCCTCACCATGCGGGTGCGCATCCCGGGCGGGTGAGGCCCCGCGGAGACCGCGGCCCCGCCTCCCCTGCGGACGGGCCCTTCCAGGGCCCCCACGGCCCCGTCACAGCCCTTCTCGGGGCCGTGGCGGGGCCGTTGCGCCGTCCGGGTGAGCAACGTCCGTGCGCCGACCGTTCCCAGCCGCCCCCGCCGAGCCCGTCAAGACGACATAAGGCCAGGCGGGGGCGGCTTGTCATTTCCGCCCCGGGCAACTTACGGTGTCGTAACCTACGCGACCGTAAGTGCCGTCCGAACGGACTCCGGCGTAACCCGTCCAACGCGCCCGTCCCGCGCGTACCGTCCCCCAGGAGCCAGCCCCGTGACCATCGCCCCCGTGCAGCGCAGCACCTCGCTCGGTTCGAGCGCCTGGACCGACACGCGGCTGATCCTGGCCCTGGAGGAGGTCGTCGAGAAGGAGCTCAACCGGCACCTCGCCGTCGCCAAGGAGTGGATGCCGCACGAGTTCGTCCCGTGGAGCCAGGGCCGCGACTTCGACGGCGTGCTCGGCGGCGAGGCGTGGGAGCTCGGGCAGTCCAAGGTGACCCCGCTCGGCCGGGTCTCGCTCGTGGTCAACCTGCTCACCGAGGACAACCTCCCCAGCTACCACCACGAGATCGCGACCATGTTCGGCCGCGACGGCGCCTGGGGGGAGTGGGTGCACCGCTGGACGGCGGAGGAGGGGCGGCACGGCATAGCCATTCGCGACTACCTGCTCACCACCCGGGCCGTCGACCCGAACGAGCTGGAGCGGGCCCGGATGGCCCACATGTCGGACGGATTCACCTCCGACAACGCGCACAGCATGCTGCACTCGGTCGCCTACGTGGCCTTCCAGGAGCTCGCCACCCGCATCGCGCACCGCAACACCGGCCACTCCGCCGGCTGCCCGCTGGCCGACCAGCTGCTCGCGAAGATCGCCAACGACGAGAACCTGCACATGGTCTTCTACCGCAACCTGCTGAAGGCCGCCCTGGAGATCGCCCCGGACCAGGCCATGCGGGCCGTCGCCGAGGTGGTCACCAACTTCCGGATGCCCGGCCACGGCATCCCCGGCTTCGAGCGGGCCGCCGCCCAGATCGCCATCGGCGGCGTCTACAACCTGCGGATCCACCACGACGACGTGCTGCAGCCGGTGCTGCGCCACCTCAAGATCATGGAGATCCAGGGGCTCGGCCCGGAGGGGGTGGCGGCCCAGCAGGAGCTCGGGGTCTTCCTCGACGGGCTGGACGCCCAGGCGACCAAGTTCGACGAGCGCCAGGCGGCGCTGCTGGCCCGCCGGGCGGCCCGTCGGCAGGCGTAGCGGCTTGGGCGGATTTTCCACGGTTTGCCCGGGGTGGCGACGAACGTGACCAAGCTCACACCGTGTCGCTCCGCGGGACCGGATGATGCCGGAGGGTGATCGTTCGGTTTCCACCTCCGATCGCCGTCCGTAAGTGAGACGGCGATCGGAGGATGATCGGAGGATTGGCTCCCGGCCCTGGTGGGCAAGGGAATTGGCGGGCGCATCGAGGACCTTCGCTCACGGAGCGTGTCCAGCATTCGGTCGTTCGCACGCCGCGGCGATGGCCCTGCGTGAGGCCCCGAACGCCCGAGTGGATCACCCCAACGGACCCCTGGCTGAGTGTCGATTGAGTAACGGGGCTTGAAGTAAGGCAAAATCTCCGCCTCGGGTCGGGCACAAGACCGACCCCCCATGCGTTACGTGCGCTGGAGATACCGCACACACCGCACAACCCGGAGGGGGAGAGCGAAAAATGGCTACCGACTACGACACCCCACGCAAGACCGATGACGAGCTCAACGAGGACAGCATCGAGGAGCTCAAGGCCCGCAGGAACGACAAGGGCGGCAGCTCGGTCGACGTCGACGAGTTCGAGGCCGCCGAGGGCATGGAGCTCCCCGGCGCCGACCTCTCGAACGAGGAGCTCTCCGTCCGGGTGCTTCCGCGGCAGGCCGACGAGTTCACCTGCATGAGCTGCTTCCTGGTCCACCACCGCAGCCAGCTGTACAGCGAGAAGAACGGCAACCCGATCTGCCGGGACTGCGGCGCCTGAGGACCAGGGCGGTCATGACTCGGGCCTCGCGGTGTCCGCGAGACCGGTGCGACGCCCCTTCCGGCCCCGGGCAGCGGGGCCGGACGGCAGCTCCGGCGTCCGTCGTGACGGACGCACCAGTCATACGGTCGGATGGAATGCGCTTCCCGGAAGCGCGGAGGGACGGTACCGCCTCGGCGGTACCGTCCCTCTCCGTTTGGTGGTCTTCCGGCCGGCCCGGGGCCGCCCCGGGCCGGCCTCAGGTCCGGGCGCCGCGCCGGGCCTCGTCCAGGGCCTCCGCCAGCTTCATCGGCGAGCGGGTCGAGAGGTAGAGATACGGCGTCGGGTCCGCCGGGTCGCTCACCTCGACCCGCAGCGCGGTCGGCACGTAGCTGCGCAGCAGCATGAAGGCCCGCGGGTCGGCCTTCGGCCCCCGCCAGGCGGCGGCGTCCTTCGGGCCGAGCGCCTGCGCGGCGCCCAGGGCGTCCACCGGGATCCGGGCCGGGCCGGCCACCAGCGAGCCCTGGACCACCCGGATCCGGGCCGAGCCGTAACTGCTGATCGCGGCGGCGCCGGCGGCGATGCCGACCACCAGCCCGACCAGCGCGCCCACCGCGCTGAGGCGCAGCAGGATCAGTGCGAGGGTGAGGCCGATCACGACCGGGAACAGCCACCAGGAGCGCGGCACGGTGAGGCGTTCGTCGTACATGCCCTCCATTGTGGGCGCCGTGACGCCGGCGACCGGACCCAACCCCCGTCCGGGGCGTGGCTACCGCTCGGTAGGGTGGGGCGGCGTGACCGGTTCGACAGCCCCCACCGCGCCCACCGCCCCCACGACCCCGACCACGCCGCCGCCGGAGGCCGTCCTCCCGCCGCGCGCCCCCGAGGCGCCCGCCCCCGGCACCCGGCTCGGCTCCCACTACGAGCACTGCTTCGGCTGCGGCCCGCAGCACCCCGGCGGCCTGCGGATCGACGCGGTGGCCGGCGAGGGCCTCGACGTCACCGCCGAGTTCACCGTCGGCCCCGAGCACCAGGGCGGCCCCGGCCTGGCCCACGGCGGCCTGCTGACCACCGCCATGGACGAGATCCTGGGCACGCTCAACTGGCTGCTGCACGTTCCCGCCGTCACCGGCCGGCTGGAGACCGACTTCCTCTCCCCGGTGCCGGTCGGCTCCACCCTGCACCTGCGCGCCCGGGTCACCGGCGTGCACGGCCGGAAGGTCTACAGCGCCGCCGAGGCCCGGATCGGTGGACCCGACGGCCCGGTCGCGGTGCGCGCGCAGGCACTCTTCGTCCAGGTGAAGCTGGAACACTTCACCAAGCACGGTCGACCCGAGGACATCGAGAAGGTCCTCGACGACCCCGACCTGATGAAGCGCGCCCGAGCCTTTGAGGTGAACCCTTGAGCACCACCCCCCGCGAGCCCGTCGACGTCCTGATCCGGCGGATCGACCCCGAGCTGCCGCTGCCCGCGTACGCGCAGCCCGGCGACGCGGGTGCCGACCTGCGCACCACCGTCGACGCCGAGCTGGCCCCCGGCGAGCGGGCCGTCCTGCCCACCGGCATCGCCATCGCGTTGCCCGACGGCCACGCCGCGTTCGTCCACCCCCGCTCGGGACTCGCAGCTCGTTGCGGTGTTGCTCTGGTGAACGCCCCAGGGACGGTCGATGCCGGGTACCGTGGAGAGATCAAGGTGATCGTCGTCAATCTGGACCCGCGCGAGGGCGTCAGCTTCCGCCGAGGGGACCGGATCGCCCAGCTGGTGATCCAGCAGGTCGAGAAGGCCCGTTTCCACGAGGTGGCGGAGCTGCCGGGGTCGGCACGCGCCGAGGGCGGGTTCGGGTCGACCGGCGGCCACGCCGCGGTCTAGGCTGCCCGCGGCCTCGCAGGAAGCCGAGCAGGTATTCGCATCGGTCTTGGACCGGGAAGGACAGTGACCGTGTTCCGTCGTCGCCAGAAGAGCGAGGACGCTGTCGAGCAGCTCGCCGACGACGCCATCAGCGCCGACGAGACGGCCGATGACGTCGAAGGTTCCGCCGAGAGCGAGAACGTGACCGAGCTGGACCCGACGGACCGGGTCGGCCTGCCGCCGGCCCCGCGTCCGGACGGCCCGTGGGACCACTCCGAGCTGGAGAACCCGGAAGAGGGCCGTGTGGACCTCGGGGGCCTGCTGGTCCCCGGTGTCGAAGGCATGGAGCTCCGGGTGGAGGTGGCCGGAGACGCGATCGTGGCCGCGACCCTGGTCCTCGGCAACAGCGCCATCCAGCTGCAGGCCTTCGCCGCCCCCAAGTCCGAGGGCATCTGGGGCGAGGTCCGCGAGGAGATCGCCACCGGCATCACTTCGCAGGGCGGCATCGTCGAGGAGGAGGAGGGCCCGCTGGGCTGGCACCTCCGCGCCCAGGTCCCGGTGCAG
Organism: Kitasatospora sp. NPDC057692; assembly: GCF_042799475.1. Classification (NCBI taxonomy): domain Bacteria; kingdom Bacillati; phylum Actinomycetota; class Actinomycetes; order Kitasatosporales; family Streptomycetaceae; genus Kitasatospora; species Kitasatospora sp. NPDC057692. The sequence goes on from NZ_JBHVIV010000019.1 coordinate 112,830, forward strand.
CTGCCGGACGGCACGCAGGGCGTGCAGCTGGTGCGGTTCGTCGGCTGCGACGGCCCGCGCTGGTTCCTCCGCGGCGTGATCTCCGGCCAGGCCGCCGTCCAGCCCGAGGTGGGCGGGGTACTGGAGCAGGTCTTCCGGCAGACCGTCGTCGTCCGCGGTGAGAGCCCGATGGCTCCGCGCGACCCGATCGTGCTGAAGCTCCCCGAGGACGCGCAGATGGTCGCCGACGGCGGTGGCGCCGTCGCGGCCGCCGGTGAGGGCGAGAACCGCTTCGGCAGCACCGCGCTGGACCCGTTCGCCCGCGGCCCGGAGATCACCGAGGTCCGCTGATCGGCCAGGCCCGCCGAGGCCCGCAGAACCCTGATCGCCCCCGCCCGCACCACCGGGCGGGGGCGATTTGCATGTGGCGGGCCCGTCCCCGTACAGTTCCGGAGTCGCCGCGAGAGAGCGGGGACAAGCGGAAAGCGAAGTCCGATGAATGAAACTCCGGAAAACGGAGCGGAAAACATCTGATAAGCTGGAAACACGAAAGAGCGAAGCGCCCGGAGGGCCGGTGTGAAAGCCGCCTGATGGAAGCGTCCGTTCCTTGAGAACTCAACAGCGTGCCAAAAGTCAACGCCAGATATGTTGACATCCCCGGCCT